>NZ_JBSFMT010000069.1:0-60645 GCF_053599695.1 Streptomyces sp. NPDC000878
TCCGGCGTTTGAGGACGAGGCCGTTCAGGCCGAAAGGGGGGTCTGGGGGCGCAGCCCCCAGGAACGGGATGGGACGGGTAGGGGCGGCGGGGGCGAGAAAACCCCCTGCCGCCCGCCCCAGTCCCGTCCTCCCGCTGGCCCCCGGAGGGCTCCGCCCCGAGACTGGACCCGTGCGCCCAGTCACCGCGACGGCCGCTGCCGTCACCGCAGCCCTGGCGGCCGGCGCCGCCAGTGTCGCCGCCGGCCGCTACGCCAGCGACGCCGCCCTCAAGGCGCCGCCGGGCAAACCCCTGCCCACCGAACCCCGGCTCACCGTGCACTCCACCGCGGCCGGCCGGGTCACCCTCACCCGCGCCCTGGCCTCCCAGCGCCCCGGCACCTACGGCCTCGCCGGCGACGGCTCCCACGCGGTCGTCGGCGCCGTCCTGAACCACGCGGCCCACTCCGCCGACACCGTCGTACGCCGCCTCGAACGCGTCACCCACGGCTCCCTGGAACCCCGCGACAAGGTCTGGCTCACCCCGAACGTGTACGTCGGCGACCCCGGTACCGCCCTCGGACTCGACCACCAGGACATCGCGATCCCCGGTGAACTCGGCGCCCTGCCCGCGTGGTTCGTGCCCGGGGTGCGCACCACCTGGGTGATCACCGTGCACGGCCTCGGCGCCACCCGCGAGCATCCCCTGAACGTCCTGCCGTTCCTGCACCGCCAGCGCTTCCCGGTCATCGACCTCGCCTACCGGGGCGACCCGGGGGCTCCCCGGCCCCAGGACGGCCTGGGCCACCTCGGCGAGACCGAGTGGCGCGACCTCGACGCGGCCATGCGGCACGCCCTGAGCCACGGCGCCGAGCACGTCGTCCTGTACGGCTGGTCCACCGGCGCCACCATGGCCCTGCGGGCCGCCGCCCACTCCGCGCTGCGCGACCGGGTCTCCGGGCTGGTCCTGGACTCGCCGGTGCTCAGCTGGGAGACCACCCTGCGCGCCCTCGCGACGGCTCGCCGCACCCCGGGCGCGCTGCTGCCGCTGGCGGTGCGCGCCGCCCAGGGCCGCACGGGGTTGCACGGCGACCGCATCGACGAGGCCGCCGATCCCGCCCGGCTCACCGTCCCGATCCTGATCCTGCACGGCCCCGCCGACACGATCGCCCCCTGGGCCCCCTCCCGGCGCCTCGCGGCCCGCCGCCCCGACCTGATCACCCTGCACCCGGTCCCGAACGCCCCGCACGGCGCGATGTGGAACGCGGACCCGGCGACGTACGAGGAAGCCCTGCGCCGTTTTCTGACCCCGCTGATGTAGCCGACGCGGCCCGCGCGGGCGATCCGGTTACCGGGGCGCCGGGTGGCTCCGACCGCCGCCCGCCCGCGAAAACACCTGGTCCGCAGCGTCTCGCCCATGTGCCGCCCGATCGCGAACCTGATTCCGTTTAAGGCTGGACCACTGGCTTGAACACCCCCCTCGGCCCCCGCCCGAACCCCCTGCCTTGGCCAGCCCTGTGGCCCGCCGTGACATTCCGTTTGGGTTTTCGGACCGTCAACCGGAAGACTGCACCCGTGACGTCCCGTATCCCGCGCGACTCCAGGCTTCGACTCGTCCGCCCGCGACCCCTGGCCGCCGCCCCACGAGCGATGAACCAGCGGCGCTCGCGCCGCCCCGCCCCACGTCCGCCCGAGGGCACACCGGCACCGTCGGAACTGGCCCGAATGGCTCGTTCCGGTCTGGCCGGCGCGGCCCGCGTCGCCCGCTGGGCCGACCCCGCCCTGCGGCCCGGCCATGACGGCGGGGCCTCCGACGGCAGGGGCACCCTGTCCGAGGCCACCGCCGAACGGGCCGCCGCCGAACTGGGGTTGACCCCGGATCAGGTCCGCCACGACTGGGACACCGCCCGGCTCGCCGGTCTCGTCGAGGTGCACGGCGACACCGCGCGCCCCGGCTGGCGGCTGCGCGCCTGGAACCGCGACGACAGCGCCGTACTGCGCGGCTGGGTCGCCCTCTTCGACGCCTGGTCGCTGGCCCACCCGGAGGCCGCGGACCACGAGCCCGCCGCCGTCGCCGAGGTCGTCTCCGCGATGCCCCAGGTGCTCTCCTTCCTCCAGCTGTCCGCGGGGCCCGTCCCCATGGAGCAGCTCCTGGACCTGCTGGAGCAGCGGGTCACGGAACTGCGCACCGAGCGCTGCGAGATCCCGTACGGCCCCCAGCCCGAGCCGCTGCCGCAGCAGCCGGAGGCCGACGCCGTCGACACCCCGCTAGCCCCCCTCCTCGACTGGGCCCTGCACGCCCTGGCCTCCGTCGGCGCCCTCACTTACGGCGACGGCCATGCCACGCTCACCCCGCTCGGCAGCTGGGCGGTGTGGGTCAAGCTGGAGCAGATCTGCGTCGCCGCGCAGAGCCCGGCCGGGAACATCGAGCAGAACGCCGAGGACATGCTGCGCGGCTGCTCCCAGCTGCGGCCCAACGCGGCCCGCGCCGAGTACCGCGCCTGGCTCGCCGCCCGTCCCGTCGGCAGTGCCGTCGCCGAGCTGCTCGACGCCGCCCGGGGAGAGGACGCCCTGCTGCGCGGTCTCGCCTTCGAGGCGCTCCGCGTGGTCGGCGGCCCCGCCGAGCCCGATGTGCGCGCCGTGGCGGAGAAGACCCCGCTGCGGCCGTACGCCCTGCTGTGGCTGGCCGAGCACGACGGGATCGATCCGGAGGACGCCCACGAGGTGCTCACCCGCGAGGAGGCCACCTGGATGTGGGTCGACACCGCCGCGGCCGTCGCCGACCACGGCGAGGCACCGCTCCTCGTAGGCCATCTGGAGTCCGCGGTGCAGCCCACCATCCCGGCGCTCCTCGACGAGGTGCGCGCGGTCGGCCACCCCCGCACCGTCCAGGTCCTGGTCGCCCTCGCCGCCGCCCACCCCGACCCGGCCCTCGCCAAGGCCGTACGCCGGGCCGCCTTCCAGGTACACACGGGAGGCTAGGCCCGGTCAGGGGCGGACGGAGAGGCTCAGGCCTGTATCTCGGGGGCGTACGTGCCGAAGCTCCAGATGTTGCCCTCGGCGTCGCGTGCCATGTAGTCGCGCGAGCCGTAGTCCTGGTCCGTCGGGGGCATCAGGATCTCCGCGCCGTGCTCCAGGGCCTGCTGGTGGTGTGCGTCGACGTCGTCCACGACGATGTACACCCCGCAGGGGCCCGCGCTCTTCATCGCCGTGTCGAAGACACTGCCGGTGCCCTTCGAGCCGAGCATCACCGCGCCGTTGCCCTGCACCAGCTCGGCGTGCAGCACCTTGCCGTCCTCCCCCTCGTACACCGACGCCTCGGTGAAGCCGAAGGCTTCCGTGAGCTGCTTGATCGCCGCCTTCGCGTCCGCGTACACCAGCGTCGGATAGATGCTGGGACGCCCGCTGCCCGCGCCTGCCATGCCCATCACTCCCTCGCACCGGAAAACCGGAGACCGAGAACCGGAATCCGGAAAAATCGCCTGCGCCCAGTCTGGCACCGACCACTGACAACGCCCCGTCGGGAAGCCCATGGGGAAGACCGCTCCCGGCCCGAACACCAGAACGCAGAAAAAGTGCTTGCACGACCCCGTTAGACTTGTCCCATGGCCTGTCTCCTCGCGCATTAGACGGCGGGAACGTCCTCAGTCGTCCACCCCGCCAACAACCCTGCCCTGGAGTCTGTCCGTGATCTCCGCCTCCGGTATCGAGCTGCGCGCCGGCGCCCGTGTCCTCATCGAGTCCGCCACCTTCCGTATCGCCAAGGGCGACCGCATCGGCCTGGTCGGCCGCAACGGCGCCGGCAAGACGACCCTCACCAAGGTCCTCGCGGGCGAGGGCCAGCCCGCCGCGGGCCAGGTCGCCCGCTCCGGCGAGGTCGGCTACCTCCCCCAGGACCCCCGCACCGGCGACCTGGACGTACTGGCCAGCGACCGCATCCTCTCCGCGCGCGGGCTGGACACCCTGATCCGCAAGATGCGCGAGAACGAGCAGCGCATCGCCAACGGCTCGGGCGCCACCCGCGAGAAGGCCCTGCGGCAGTACGAGCGCCAGGAGACGGAGTTCCTCACCAAGGGCGGGTACTCCGCCGAGGCCGAGGCCGCCACCATCGCCGCCGCGCTCAACCTGCCCGACCGGGTGCTCGGCCAGCCCCTGCACACGCTCTCCGGTGGTCAGCGCCGCCGTATCGAGCTGGCCCGCATCCTGTTCTCGGACGCGGACACCCTGCTGCTCGACGAGCCGACCAACCACCTCGACGCCGACTCGATCGTCTGGCTGCGCGACTACCTGAAGACGTACCGCGGCGGCTTCATCGTGATCTCCCACGACGTCGACCTGGTCGAGACGGTCGTCAACAAAGTGTTCTACCTGGACGCCAACCGCGCCCAGATCGACGTCTACAACATGGGCTGGAAGCTCTACCAGCAGCAGCGCGAGGCCGACGAGAAGCGCCGCAAGCGCGAGCGCCAGAACGCCGAGAAGAAGGCCGCTGCCCTGCACTCGCAGGCCGACAAGATGCGCGCCAAGGCCACCAAGACGGTCGCCGCGCAGAACATGGCCAAGCGCGCCGACCGGCTGCTCGCCGGGCTCGACGCGGTGCGCGTCTCCGACAAGGTCGCCAAGCTGCGCTTCCCGGAGCCCGCGCCCTGCGGCAAGACCCCGCTCATGGCGGAGGGCCTGTCGAAGTCGTACGGCTCCCTGGAGATCTTCACCGACGTCGACCTGGCCATCGACAAGGGGTCCAGGGTCGTCATCCTCGGCCTGAACGGCGCCGGCAAGACGACCCTCCTGCGGCTCCTCGGCGGCGCCGAGAAGCCCGACACCGGCGAGGTCATCGAGGGCCACGGACTCAAGCTCGGCTACTACGCGCAGGAGCACGAGACCCTCGACCCCGAGCGCACGGTCCTGGAGAACATGCGCTCCGCCAACCCCGACCTGGACCTGGTCGAGGTCCGCAAGACGCTCGGCTCGTTCCTGTTCTCCGGCGACGACGTCGACAAGCCCGCCGGCGTGCTGTCAGGCGGCGAGAAGACCCGCCTCGCGCTCGCGACCCTCGTGGTGTCCTCCGCGAACGTGCTGCTCCTCGACGAGCCGACGAACAACCTCGACCCGGCCAGCCGCGAGGAGATCCTCGGCGCGCTGCGCACGTACAAGGGCGCCGTCGTCCTCGTCACCCACGACGAGGGTGCCGTACACGCGCTCCAGCCGGAGCGGATCATCCTGTTGCCGGACGGCGTGGAGGACCTCTGGGGAGCCGACTACGCGGACCTGGTGGCCCTCGCCTGACCCCCGCCCGATCTTCGTACGACCACGATCCAGTGGTCACGATCACGTGATCGAATCGCTGATCCACTCCCTATGGATCATTCGGCCGATCCGTGATCCATCATCTGTGTGAGATCTCCTCATACCGAGGTGTGTCCTACATCCATTTCACGGCCGGGCCCTTCATCGACAAGGGCCCGGCCGTCGCACGTTCCTGACCAGGCAATTCGCGAAACAACTCGTTCGGCCGTACGGACAACATGCTGCGGAATTACTAATTCCGCTTGTGGGGATGCGCTCCTGTCGTCAAAACCTTGCCTCACGGACCTTGCCGAATGGGTGGCCATGAGGCGCTTGAGGGGTGATCATGAGAGGAACCAGAGCGCACTTCCCACGAGGAGGCACGGGTGGCCGAGACTCTGAAGAAGGGCAGCCGGGTAACCGGCGCCGCGCGCGACAAGCTCGCGGCAGACCTGAAGAAGAAGTACGACTCCGGTGCGAGCATTCGAGCGCTGGCCGAGGAAACCGGTCGCTCGTATGGCTTCGTACACCGGATGCTCAGCGAGTCAGGCGTCACGCTCCGTGGTCGGGGCGGGGCGACCAGGGGCAAGAAGGCCGCTTCGGCCTGACCCCGGCGACTCGTCGGCTTCGATGGTGACCACCCGGTCGGTCGGCTGACCGGTCGGGTGGTTACTGTGCAGTCACTTAGCTCAGCTCTGCTGACCGCACTCATCGGAGGCGCCCCATGGCTTCGCCCGAAAAGGACCCCCTCGGTCCTGTACTCGACAAGGACGGCGTCCGGCTCACCGTCGACGACTCGATCGCCACGGTGACGCTGACCAACCCGGCCAAGCGCAACGCCCAAAGTCCTGCTCTGTGGCGGGCGTTGGCGCAGGCTGGGCGGTCACTGCCGGGCACCGTGCGTGTCGTCGTGCTGCGTGCCGAGGGCAAGTCGTTCTCGGCCGGACTGGACCGTCAGGCGTTCACGCCCGAGGGGTTCGACGGCGAGCCGTCGTTCATCGACCTCGCGCGCAGTGACGACGCCACGCTCGACGGCACCATCGCCGAGTACCAGGAGGGCTTCACCTGGTGGCGGCGCAGCGACCTCGTGTCCATCGCCGTCGTCCAGGGGCATGCCGTCGGCGCGGGCTTCCAGCTCGCGCTCGCCTGTGACCTGCGCGTTGTCGCCGACGACGTGCAGTTCGCCATGCGCGAGACCAGCCTGGGCCTGGTCCCCGACCTTACGGGCACCCATCCGCTCGTCGGCCTGGTCGGCTACGCCCGCGCGCTGGAGATCTGCGCGACCGGCCGCTTCGTCGCGGCCGAGGAGGCCGTGAACACGGGCCTTGCCAACATCGCCGTACCGGCCGAGCGGCTCGACGACGCCGTACGTGACCTGTCGGCCGCGCTGCTCGCCGCGCCCCGCGACGCCCTCGTCGAGACGAAGGCGCTGCTGCGCGGCGTCCAGGGCCGGACGTACGACGAACAGCGCACCGCCGAGCGTGCCGCCCAGGCGCGCCGACTGCGGGACCTGGCGGGCGTCGGCGACTGAGGCGTCCGCCCCACTGCACGCGCGCGGGGGCCGCGGCGTCGGCAACGAGGTGCCGTTCTGGACGGAGCGCCCCACCGCACGCGCGCGGGGGCCGCTTCCGAGGTTGCGCCGCGCCAGGGTCTGGAGACCGCCCCACCGCACGCGCGCGAGGGCCGCTGACACGGGCCAAGCGGGACATGGACCAGGCCTCCCACTTACCGCGCGCGGGTGCTGCTGACAAGCCCGCCCCGGCGACCGGCAGACCGGGCCCCCCCCCGCGCGCGGGGGCCGCTGCTGGTGGGCAGCGGCACCCGCGCGCGTGCCTGGGCCACGAGGCGTCGCCCGCGCTCACCGTGCTCCGGCGGTGGAAGCGGCACGCGAGGCGGGTGTCCCGCACTACCGTCGGCACGGTGACCGTTGCCCAGAACCCCGCCCTGCGCTCCCTTGTCTGCCTCCGCTGTGGCACCCACCACCCCGTGGGGGACCTCCCGCGCGGCTGTCCGGCCTGCCTCGCCAACGGCACCCCCGCCAACGTGGCCTGCGTGTACGAACCGGCGGGCGGCACCTCCGGCGGCGTACAGCTGCCGTACACCGTGCCCTTCACCCTCGGCGAGGGCCGGACCCCCCTGCTGCGCGCCGACATCGACCTGGACGTCGACCTGCGGTTGAAGTGGGAGGGCGCCAACCCGACCGGCTCGCACAAGGACCGCTTCAGCGCGTTCGCCGTCGCCCGCGCCCTGCACGCCGGCTACCGGGCCGTCGCGGCGGCCTCCTCCGGCAACGCGGGTGTGTCGCTGGCCGCCTACTGCGGACGCGCCGGTCTCGGCTGCGAGATCGCCGTCACGGACGACATCCCCGGGCGCGTCGCCACGCTGATGCGTGACCTCGGCGCCCATGTCGTCTCCTTCCCCGCGGCGGCGGCACGGTGGCGGCATCTCGCCGCCCACGTGGGCTCGCCGACCGTGCTGCCGGTCACCAACTTCCAGCTGCCGCCCGTAGGCAGCAGCGCGTTCGGCATCGAGGGCTACAAGGCGCTCGCCGCCGAGATCCTCACCGATCTGGCGGGCGCCCGGCCGGACTGGGTGGTTGTCCCGACCTCGCGCGGTGATCTGGCCTGGGGCATGTATCTGGGCTTCCGCGAGGTGTGCGGGGAGCGTCCGGTGCCCCGGCTGTGCCTGGTCGAGCCGTACCCCAGGGTGTCGGCCGTCCTCGACGGCGCCGATCCGTACGGCGAGTTCCCCGGCAGGACCGCCGTGATGCCGTCCCTCGGGGGCAACTCCGTGGCGATCCAGGCGGTGGAGGCCGTACGCCGTTCCGGCGGGCGCGCGCAGGTGGTGGACGACGACACGGTGACCGCCGAGACGCACCGGCTGTGGCGCACGGGCCTGCCGCTCGAACCCAGCAGCGCGGCGGCGCTGGTCGCGGTGGCCGACGCACGCGTCTCCGGGGCGATCGAGCCCGGCTCACTGGTGGTGGCGGTGGCGACGGCCCACGGCCTCAAGGGGATGTGACCGACACCGGACCACTGTCCGCCCCCGCCCCTCGGCCCACGCCCCCGCCCGCTTCGCCTGCCTGCCGCATCCCCGGCGCGCGTCCGTCGGACCCCGCTTACTGTGGGTCGTGGAGGACGACCGAAAGGGATGTACGGCGATGACCGACATGACCCAGCGGAACCGGCCGGAACGGCCCGAGGGCGAGGGCGACGACCCGACGCCCACCCAGCTCCGGAAGACGAGCGTCACCAAACGCGGCGGCGGCGACCCGGCCGACCGGGGGCGCACCACGATCGCCGACGGAGTCGTCGAGAAGATCGCCGGGCTCGCCGCCCGTGACGTCCTCGGTGTGCACGCCATGGGCAGCGGCTTCTCCCGGACCTTCGGCGCGGTCCGCGACCGGGTGCCCGGCGGCGCCGCGAAATCCGCCACCCGTGGGGTGAAGGCCGAGGTCGGCGAGGTGCAGACCGCCCTCGACCTGGAGATCGTCGTCGAGTACGGCGTCTCGATCGGCGACGTCGCCCGGGCCGTACGCGAGAACGTCATCGCGGCCGTCGAGCGCATGACCGGCCTCGAAGTCGTCGAGGTCAACATCGCGGTGACCGACGTCAAGCTGCCCGAGGAAGAGGAAGAAGAACCCGAGTCCCGTCTGCAATGACGGATCCGGGGCATCGGCAAAGGGACCGGGAAGGAACCGGGAAGGCAGGCAGCATGAGCATCGCCGTCATCGGCATGATCGCCGGAATGGCGCTGGGATTCGCCGGGTACTTCGGCGGCTTCGGCGCGTTTCTGCTGGTGGCCGCCCTGGGCGCCCTCGGCTTCGTCGTCGGCCGGTTCCTGGAGGGCGACCTGGACCTGGGCGACTTCTTCCGTACCCGCGACGACAAACGGCGGTGAGCCTCTCGTGACCGAGGAACAGCCCGGGCAGACGCGTACGCCCGGTACGGCCACGATGGCAGTGCCGCCGGGCGACCGCGGCGCGACCCGGATCGCCGACCGGGTCGTCGCGAAGATCGCCGCACAGGCGGCCCGCGAGGCACTGGCCGGGCTGCCCCCGGACGCGGTACCCCCGCACGCCACGGTCGTCGTCCACCACGACAGGGCACGCGTCCGCGTGAGCCTCGAACTCCCGTACCCATCCGACATCGGTGACCAGTGCGCGACGGTGCGTCGGCGGGTCGCTTCGCGGGTAGAGGCATTGGCGGGAATGGAGGTGCCGGAGGTCGCCGTCGAGATCGAGCGGCTGCACCTGGCACAGACGCACGGCGTGACACCGGGGAAGGCACAGGGGAGGACGCGATGAGCGAGCCCCAGGGCTCCGACGGCTCCAACAGCACCCAACGACTGCCGGTACTGGAGAAAACGAGCGACACGGCGGCCGACACCACTGGACAGGGACAGCCCTCGTCCGCCGCCTACGACCCCCTGCCCATCCTCGGCGCCGGGGAGGACAGGAACGGCCGCTTCTGGTCGGCGCGCAGAGTCCCCGCGACAGTCCTCGCACTGCTCCTGCTCGTCGGCGCGGGCGCGTTCCTCTACGACATCACCGCGGTACGGGCCGACCGCCCGGCCATGAGCTGGCGGAAATCGCTGGCCAGGCAGCTCGCGGAACGCCCCCTCGACGACACCTGGGTCCTGGTCGGCGCCGGGATCGCCGTCGCCCTCGGCGCCTGGCTGCTGATCCTCGCCGCCACGCCGGGCCTGCGCGGTGTCCTGCCGATGCGGCGCACCCACGTGGACGTCCGGGCAGGCCTGCACCGGGCCGCTGCCGCGATGGTGCTGCGCGACCGGGCCGTGGAGGTGTCCGGCGTGCAGTCGGTCCAGGTCCGGATGACCCGCACCAGGGCCGACATCCGCGCGGTCTCCCACTTCCGCGAACTCGACGACGTCCGGGCCGACCTGGACGACGTGCTCGCCGACGCGGTCAGGGGCCTCGGCCTGTCCCGGCCGCCCGCCCTGTCGGTGCATGTCGGCCGCCCCGGCCCGAAGAAGGGGTGAGGACGGATGCAGCGCATCGTCAACCGCGTACTGCTGGGGCTGGCGGGCCTGGCCCTGATGGTGGCCGGCGGCTCGGTCCTCGCCATGGGCCTGGGCGGCAGCTGGCCGACCTGGTGGATCCACGACGACAAGAAGGACGTACTGCTCAGCAACGCCGAACGCACCCACTACCGGGACGCCGGCTGGTGGTGGCCGACGGTACTGGCGATCCTGGCCGTCCTGGTCCTCCTGTCCCTGTGGTGGCTGGCCGCGGTCCTGCGCCGACGCCGCCTGACCGAGGTCCTGGTCGACACCGGCGACGGTGAGGGCGCCCTTCTGCGAGGCCGGGCCATGGAGAGCGCGGTGGCAGGGGAGGCGGCCCGCCTTGAGGGCGTGGCGCGAGCCCAGGTAACCCTGACGGGCCGCCGAACGGCCCCCGAGGCCCGAGTCCAACTCCTCCTCCAGCCCCACGCGTCCCCGGGCGACGCGGTAGTCCGCCTCACAGCCGAGGCCCTGACAAACGCCCGAGACTCGGCAGGCCTCAAGTCCCTCCCGACGGAGGTGGACCTGAGGGCGGTAAAGCACCGCGCGGAGAGGGTCAGTTGACACCAAGGGTGGGCGCACCCACCTGCCTTTAGGGGCGCGGGGAACTGCGCGACCAGCCACAACGGACCCGCAGACGCCCGACTACAGGCCCATTCAGAACCCGTGGCGCATCCCCCCGTCAACAGGCACCATGACCCCAGTCAAATAGCTCGCCGCAGGCGAAAGCAAAAACGCGGCGGCACGCCCAAATTCCTCCGGCCTCCCATACCGCCGCAACGGAATCCGCGACTCATTGGCGACCCGAGTCGCCTCAGGGTCAGCAGACAACCCGTCCAGCTCGCGCACGCGATCCGTGTCGATCCGCGCCGGCAACAACCCCACCACCCGAATCCCCCGCGGGCCCACCTCGTCCGCGAGGGACTTGGCGAACCCGGCGAGCCCCGGCCGCAGCCCGTTGGAGATGGTCAGCCCAGGAATCGGCTCGTGCACCGACCCCGACAGCACGAACCCGACGACTCCCCCCTCCTCCAGCTCCGCCACCGCCGCGCGAGCGAGCCGCACCGCGCCCAGGAACACGGACTCGAACGCGGCCGTCCACTGCTCGTCCGTGCTGTCGGCGACGAACCCGGGCGCGGGCCCGCCCACGCTGACGAGGATGCCGTCGAAGCGCCCGAAGCGCTCACGGGCCGCCGCGACGAGCTGCTCCGCGGCCTCCGGGTCGGAGTTGTCCGCGGCGACGCCCACCACCTCCGGGCCCAGCGCGGCAGCGGCTTCCGCGACCGTCTTCTCGTCCCGCCCGGTGATGACCACCTTCGCGCCGTCGGCGACGAGTTCGCGCGCGGCGGCGTTGCCCAGCCCACGGGTGGCTCCGGTGACGACGTACACCCGGTCCTTCAGTCCAAGATCCATGGTCCCTATCCTGCCCGCTGGTCGCCGTAGAGGGCGAGGGCCGTGTTGACGAGGCCGATATGACTGAACGCCTGCGGGAAGTTGCCGAGCTGCCGGCCCGCGACCGGGTCGTACTCCTCGGCCAGCAGCCCCACGTCGTTGGTGACGTCGACCAGGCGTTCGAACAACTCGCGCGCCTCCTCCGTACGGCCGATCATGTGCAGCGCGTCCGCCAGCCAGAAGGAGCAGGCCAGGAACACGCCCTCGTCACCGAGCAGTCCGTCGACCGCGGGACCGTCCGTGCTGTAGCGGCGTACGAACCCGCTGTGCCCCAGCTCGTCCCGGACGGCGTCGACGGTTCCGACGATCCTCGGGTCGTCCGGCGGCAGGAAGCCGACGCGGGGCAGGAGCAGCACGGCGGCGTCGAGTTCGCGGGAGCCGTAGAACTGGGTGAACGTGTTGCGCTCCGGGTCGTACCCGCGTTCGCACACCTCCTGGTGCACCTCGTCGCGCATGGCCCGCCAGCCGTCGATGTCGCCGTCGGCGAGCTTCGGGTTGAGTTCGAGCTGGCGTACCGCGCGGTCGGCGGCCACCCAGGCCATCACCTTCGAGTGCACGAAGTGCCGGCGCGGTCCGCGCACCTCCCACAGCCCCTCGTCGGGCTGCCGCCAGGTCTTCCGCAGGAACTCCATGAGCGCGACCTGCACCCGCCACATGTGCGGCTTGGACGGCAGTCCCGAACGCCGGGCCAGCGCCAGCGAGTCGATGACCTCGCCGTACACGTCGAGCTGGAGCTGCCGTACGGCCGCGTTGCCGATCCGTACCGGGGCCGAGCCGCCGAACCCGGGCAGCCAGTCCAGCTCGAACTCCGGCAGCCGGCGCTCACCGGCGAGCCCGTACATGATCTGGAGGTCCGCCGGGTCTCCCGCGACCGCGCGCAGTAGCCAGTCACGCCAGCACTCGGCCTCCTCGTGATAGCCCACCGCCAGCAGGGCGTTCAGGGTGAGCGTGGAGTCGCGCAGCCAGCAGTAGCGGTAGTCCCAGTTGCGTACGCCGCCCAGCTCCTCCGGGAGCGAGGTGGTGGGGGCGGCCACGATGCCGCCGGTCGGTCCGTACGTCAGGGCCTTCAGCGTGATCAGCGAGCGCACTACGGCGTCCCGGTGCGGCCCGTCGTACGTACAGCGCGCCGACCAGGCCTCCCAGTCCGAGACAGCCGTGTCCAGTGCCTCGTAGGGGTCGACGAACGGCGGATGCGGCTCGTGCGAGGGATGCCAGGTCAGCACGAACGCGACCCGCTCGCCCTCCGAGATCGTGAACTCCGAGTACGTGGTGAAGTCCCGCCCCCAGGTGCGCACCCCTTCCTCGGTGCGCAGCCACACCGCGTCCGGCCCGGCGACGGCCACCCGGTGCCCGTCCTTCCGGCGCATCCACGGCACGATCGACCCGTAGTCGAACCGCAGCCGCAGCGTGGAGCGGACGGTCACCTCGCCGCGTACGCCCTCGACGATCCGTACGAGATCGGGGGCCTGGTGGCGTTGCGGCATCAGGTCGGTGACGCGTACCGCGCCCTCGTCGGTCTCCCACTCGGTGTCGAGGACGAGGGTGCCGGGCCGGTAGCCGCGCCGGACGCACCGGTCGGCGCCCTCGGGGGCGATCCGCCAGTGCCCGTTGCGTTCGTCGCCGAGCAGCGCGGCGAAACAGGCGGCCGAGTCGAAGCGGGGCAGACAGAGCCAGTCGACGCTGCCGTCCATGCCGATGAGCGCTGCGGTCTGGTGGTCGCCGACGAGGGCGTAGTCCTCGATGCGAGGGACATGAGGATGAGGGGGGTTCTGTTGAGGGTGCACGACGGGCGGGTTCCCTGCATACGGCATGCGCATTCGGGCGCGTAGGTCCCGTCCCTCGCCGAGAGCCCCCGATTACGTCACACGGCGGCGGGCTCGCCGTCCGGTGACTCCTGTGCCTCGCGTGCCGCCGACTCGGCCGCGGCCTCCGCCAGGTCCCGGCGTTCCCGGCGCACCAGGATCACCCAGCCCAGGGGGACGGCGGCGGAGAACAGCCACCATTGGATGGCGTAGGCATAGTTCAGAGCGGCGTTCTCGTTGCCGGGTTTGCCGAGCAGCTCGGGCGTGTCGCCCTTCGGCTCGGGCGTCGTCAGCACGATGTAGCCGCCGAGCACCTCGGCGCCGAGCCGCCGGGCCTCCTGCTCGCTGTTGATCAGCATGATCTGGCGGTCCGGCAGCCCCTTGAGGTCCTTGATGCCGCTCGCCGCGGTCGTCTCGGCGGGCATCAGCCGTCCGGTGACGGTGATCTCGCCCTTCGGGGGCGCCGGGATGCTGGGGAACGCGGTCTGGCTCGGGCCGTCCGCGGGGATCCAGCCCCGGTTGACCAGCAGGACCTTGCCGTCGTCGAGGACGAAGGGGGTGAGGACGTGGTAGCCGACCTCGTCGTCGGAGTTGGTGCGGCGCCGGACGACGACCTCGTCGTCGGTGTCGAACCGGCCCTTCGCGCTCACCGTGTGGTACCGCTCGCCGGTGGTGACGGTGTGTCCGGGCGAGGTCAGCTTCTCCACGGGCACCGGGTCGGCGGACAGCGCGTCGGCGACCAGCTGGTTGCGGGCGGTGCGCTCTTCGTAGCGGTGCATCTGCCAGATGCCCAGCCTGATCATCGTGGGGATGAGGAGGAGGGCGACCAGCGTGAGGATCACCCACTGCCGGGACAAGAGGAAGCGGTACACCCCACTGACGGTACAACTCGCCCGTGGGGTGCATTCAGGGGGGTACGGGCTGGGCTCAGACTCTGTCGATGATCCCGACCCTCCCCTCCGCGCGGGCGCAGTGCGCCCCGCAGTACCAGTGGCCGTCGGCCTCCACGCCCTGACCGATGATCTGGACGCGGCAGTGCTCGCAGATGGGTGCCATGCGGTGGATCGCGCAGGAGAAGCAGTCGAAGACATGCACCGAGCCCTGCGCGTGCACCTCGAAGGTCATGCCGTAACTGTTGCCGCAGACTTCACAGGTCGCCATGCGCCACAGGGTGGGCCGTCGGGGCCGTACGAGCGAGACCGTGCCGGGCGAGTCGGGCGCCAATCACCCGTCCGTACGGTCATCCCTCCGCCGCGGGTTCCACATCCCGCAGCAGCTGCCCGAAGGCCGCCTCGTCGACAACCGGTGTGCCGTACTGCCGGGCCTTGACCACTTTCGAGGTCATGGAGTCGGGGTCGTTGGTGACGAGCAGGCTGGTCAGCCGGGACAGGCTCGTCGCGACATGCAGCCCCGCCTCGACGGCCCGGTCCTCCAGCAGGTCGCGCTCGACCGAGGTGTCCCCGGAGAACGCCACCCGCATGCCCTGCTTGAGCGGCCTGCCGTCCTCGTACCGCCCCGGATTGGGGTACGGACACGCGGGCCGCTTACGGGACGGCCGCCAACTGGTCGGCTGGTAGCTCCCGTAGCCCCCGGAGGCCTGCCGCCCGATCTGGGGTCGCGCGGCTCCGCTCGTGGCGGCCGACCACTCCGTCAGCGGCCGGCACTCCAGCAGCGGCAGTCGTACGCCGCCCCGGGCAGCCGCGTGCAGACTGGGCCGGAACGCCTCGGCGAGCACGCGCGCGTCGTCCAGGGCGTGGTGGGCGCGCTGCTGGACGACCCCGTAGTGCGCGGCGAGTGTCTCCAGCTTGTGGTTGGGCAGCGGCAGCCCCAGCTCCTTGGAGAGCGCGATGGTGCACAGCCGCTGCCGCACCGGCGCCTCGCGCTCCGCGCGCGCGTACTCCCGGGCGATCATCGACCAGTCGAAGACCGCGTTGTGCGCGACGAGCACACGGTCGGCGAGCCGGGACGCGAACTCCTCGGCGATCTCGACGAAGAGGGGTGCGCCCTCCAGCACGTCACTCGTCAGCCCGTGGATCCACACCGGCCCCGGATCCCGCTCCGGATTCACTGTCGTGTACCAGTGGTCCTCGACCTCACCGCGCGCGTCGAGCCGGTAGACGGCTGCGGAGATTATCCGGTCGTCCCGGGACAGACCGGTGGTCTCGACGTCAACGACCGCGTATCCCTGGGGATATGCGGTCGGCCACGGGGTGGGGGACGGCGTGGGCGTCAGGTCTTCGAGCATGGTGTCAGAGAATACGGGCCGCGACTGACAGTCCGTGGCTCAGGACGGCCGAATGATCCGTTCGGGGGCGAAGTGCTCCAGGCCTAGGACCGGAGTGGGCGCTCCGGTGAACCTGATGGTGAGGTCCTCCCGGTCGGCCAGCGGGCCGATGTCGATCGGCCTGCCGGACTGGGCGCACGAGGAGAGGGTCAGCGAGGTGAGCTCGGGCAACTCGCGCAGGAGACTGAGTCCTTGCGGCGCCTCGCAATGCCACAGGAACAGTTTCTGGAGCGCGGTGAGGTGGAGGATCGGCTTCAGTTCGAGTGGGTCCTGACGTTGGAGCGACAGGTCTGTCAGGCCGTGGAGCGACGGGAACCGGGGCAGTTCGCGGATCTGTGTCTCGCTGGCCAAGGTCATCGAGGTGAGTCCGGGCCAGCGCTCGATGCCGTCCAGTGCCACGTACCGGGTCTCCACGAACAGGTGCAAATGGGTCAGTTGGGGGCCTACCGGCAGCTCGGCGAGGCTCTCGATGAGCGGGGGATAGGCGAGCAGGAGGTTCCGCAGGTCGGGCATCTCGTGGAGGGGTTCCAGGGGGAGTTCGAACGGCATGTCCCGCAGACAGAGGCGATCGAGGCCCGGGCGGGCGACCGGCGACAGATCTCGGACACGGTCGCACGAGTCGAGGTCGAGGTGCGACGGGGACGGCATGGTGGCGAGGACGGAAAGATCCTGGAGCACGGTGTTGGCCGAGAGGAAGAGCTCCCGGACCTCGTCGAGCCCAGTCAGCGGTGACAGGTCGCTATGGGCGCCGTGCACGGACACCTGGCGGGTACCCGGCAGCTGCGGAAGCGTCAGAAGCTGGTCCGGGGTGTACACGTGGAGACACAACGAGTCCCAGTCGTTGCCGGACAGCACCTCCTCCGCATAGCGGCGGCTGTCGAACGAGGCCCAGGCGCCGCAGACCTCGTTGGCCACTCTTCCTCGCCCGTCCTGCCGGAACCTGGAGATCACGTCGAGTGCCGCGTCCCCCTTGACGAGTCCCGCCGTACGCACCACCGCAGCCGCAGTCTCCTCGTCCAAGCCCTCGGCGCCCGGCATGAGTTCCAGGACCAGCTCCCCGACCTTCGCAAGCTCCTCCGCGGCCTCCCTGCTCCGTGGCGGTACGAGTTCACCAGCCCGTTTCTCGACCTCCGCCCGCACCTCCGGCTCCAACTCGGCCGCATGCTCAAGGGATGCGGCGGCCAGCAGCACCAACCGGTGCCGGAGTCGCGGCGCCCGGTCCGCCCGCCGCAGCAACTGCCGTAACAGCCGCCCCCGTTCCTCGACCCGCGCGTGCCCCACCGCCATGCGCACCACGTCGTCCCACTGGTCGTCGTGCGCGTTGCTCACCAGGACCCCGAAGTCCCGGGCCTCGACCGCCGCCTTCGCGCCGAGGTAGTCCTGGAAGGTGCGGTGGACGAAGTCGACGGCCCCGGGCACCGGCTCGCGCAGCAACCCGCTCCGGATCAGCAGGTGTTGGAACACCTGCCCGGCGTCGCCCTCGACCTGGGGCATGGCGGCGAGCCACTCCGCGACCATGTCGACGGCCTCGCTCTTCGCCGCCTCGACCTGGCCGTTGCGGATCAGCCAGTACGCCAACCGCTGGAGCAGCGCCGTCTGTTCGTCCCGGGTGAGGGTGACCCCCTCGACGTCCAGGATCTCCCGTTCCGTGTCCCGCCGTACCAGCAGCATCTCCAGCGCCGCGTCGTACAACTCCTTGCGGGCGCGGGGGAGTTGCATGCGCCGGTCCCGGTTCAGCGCGCAGAGCAGGGCGCACATCAGCGGGTTGGTGGCCAGTCGGCCCAGATCCCGCCGTGTCTTCACCGCGTGCAGCAGCGCCTTCTCGTAGGTGTCCAGCCGCGCCCGGTCGTCCCCCTCCCGGCACTCCAGCCGCGCCGACTCGTGCCAGCGCGCGACGAACGTCCGGATGTCGTCCCGGCCCATCGGCAGCAGGGAGTGCGCGACGAACCCCTGGGGCGACAGCCAGTCCTCCGCGACGGCCGACGGGCGGGTCGTCACCACATACCTGGCCTCGGGGAAGGCCGCGACGAGCGACTTCAGCCACGCCTCCGTACGCGCCCGCAACCGGCTCGGCACCTCGTCCACGCCGTCCACCAGCACCAGCGCCCGCCCGCTCGCCAGCAGTTCCTCCGCCCAGCCCGGCGCGGGCGTCAGCGGGACACCGGAGGCGCGCAGAAAATCCTCCGGCAACGGCAGCGACTCGGCGGCCGTGAACGAACGCAGCCGGAGGACGAACGGCACGCACCGGTTCCAGTCGGCGAGTTCGGGCCCGAAGCCGCGCCGGGCGGCGTTCAGCGCGAGCCACTGCACGAGCGTGGACTTGCCCGAACCGGCCGGGCCGCGCAGCAGGACGCGGTCCGAACTCGCCAGCGCCTGTTCGGCCTTGAGGGTGGCGAGGCCCTGGTGGGGGAGGTCGAAGGCGGTCGGCCGGCCGCCGACCCCGGTCACCGCCAGGCTGATGTACGACGTGTCCAGCGGCCAGTCGCTCCCCGACCGGCCCAGCGTCAGCCCGAACAACTCCAGCCGACCGTGCGTCTCGGCCACGTATCGCGCGTACCGCTCCTCGAAGTCGAGCGCGAGTGAATCCGGGCGAGGCCCGCGTAACCCGCGCAGCAACTCCTCCGCGCGCCCCGACCGCCGCGTCTGCTCCACCGCCGCCCGGGCCATGAACGACGGCTGGGCGGTGAGCTGTTCGACGAGATGCGCACAGCACAGCGCCAGCAGCTCCCCGTACAGCTCCCGGGCCCGTGGCGCCAAGTCGGCAGCAGGGCGCCGGAGTTCGGCGGCCAGGCGCTCGGCGTCCAGGTCCACGGCGAACAACCGCTCCGCGTCGATCGTCCCCGCCGCCCCGAACGTGTCCTGCACCGCCGCCACTGCGGCCAGCCGTTCGTTCTCCGGCAGGGGTGCGTACGCCGACGCGATGCGGTCACCCAGGACCCGCGCCAGCTTCTCCGGCCCCGGCGGCTTCGGCAGCGGCCGTACCGGACGGGACACCAGCCCCGCCCCCGGCCGTGGCGCCAGTGCGGACTTCGCGACCGTCGCCGCCACCGTCGCCGCCAGCCGGACGAGCACCACTTCGAGCCCCTGCATCCGGCGTCCTCCCCGGTCTCCCCGCCCGTTCGGGCAGACGGAAAGCGTAGGCCGCGGCGAGGCGCCCGTTGGTGGAGACCACCAACAAGCAAGCGCGTACTGCGTCGAATACTTGTCAGTAACAACGTCTAGGCGTGGCCCACCGACCGCCCTAACGTGCAGCCATGCCCAACCTCCCCGACGTCGTGGCCTGGTCGATACCCGCCTTCGTGCTGCTCACCGTCATAGAAATGATCAGTGTCCGGATCCACCCCGATGAGGACGACGCCGGGTACGAGACCAAGGACGCCGCGACCAGTGTCGGTATGGGACTTGGGAGCCTGGCCTTCGACTTCCTCTGGAAGATCCCGATCGTCGCCGTCTACACGGCCATTTATGAACTCACCCCACTCCGGGTCCCCGTCCTCTGGTGGACCGTCCCGCTGATGCTGCTCGGCCAGGACTTCTTCTACTACTGGTCGCACCGCGGGCACCACGTCATCCGCATCCTGTGGGCCTGTCATGTGGTCCACCACTCCAGCCGGAAGTTCAACCTCACGACCGCGCTGCGCCAGCCCTGGACCACGCTCACCGTCTGGCCGTTCTACGTCCCCCTCGTCGCCCTCGGTGTGCATCCGGCCGCGCTCGCCTTCTGCTCCTCCGCGAACCTCGTGTACCAGTTCTGGATCCACACCGAGCGGATCGACCGCATGCCCCGCTGGTTCGAGTACGTCTTCAACACGCCCTCCCACCACCGCGTCCACCACGCCTCCCAAGGGGGCTATCTGGACCGGAACTTCGGCGGAATCCTCATCGTCTGGGACCGGCTCTTCGGCTCGTTCGTCGCGGAGACCGAACGGCCTGTCTACGGGTTGACGAAGAACATCAACACGTTCAACCCGATCAAGGTCGCCACTCATGAGTACGTCGCGATCGTCAAGGACATCAAGGCGGCGGGCAGTTGGCGCGAGCGCGCCGGGCGGGTGTTCCGGGGGCCCGGCTGGCAGCCCGCGCCGGTACGGCAGGAGCAGCCGGCCGAAGAGACCGTCGTCGCGTGAGACGACCGGCCCGCGTTCTCCTCGCCGCCTTCGCCCTCGCCGCAGCCGTCGACCTGATCTCCCTCGCCGGCGGCTCCGACACCGGCCACGTCCTCGCCAAGCCCCTCCTGATGCCCCTCCTCGCCGCCCACGCCCACCTGCGCGGCGCCCCCCGACTCCTCACCGTCGCCCTCCTCCTCGGCTGGGCGGGCGACGTCCTGCTCCTCGCCGACACCGACCCGGCGTTCCTGGCGGGCATGGCCTCCTTCGCGGCCGGCCACGTCTGCTACCTCGTCCTCTTCAGGGCGTACGGCCACGAGGACCGCACGTCTGACGGCCCCCCACGCGCGCGTGCCGCCCGCCACGGCCTTGCCGGGGCCTACGCCCTGGCCCTGGCCGTCACCCTCGCCGTCCTCTGGCCAGGGCTCCCCGCCGAACTCCGCTTCCCCGTCGCCGGTTACAGCCTCCTGCTGACCGCGATGGCGTGGCGGGCCACCGCACTCGGCCTTCTCACCGGCGCGGGCGGCGCGCTCTTCCTGCTCTCCGACACGCTCATCGCTAGCGGCGTCGCGGACCTGCCCCAGTTCCCGAAGCCCGACTTCTGGATCATGCTCACGTACCTCGCGGCGCAGGGGCTCCTGACCGTCGGCGTCCACGCGGCGGCGGCGAGAACCGCGGCGCGGTCACCCCTCACGTCCAGCGGATCGGCACCGGCAGGGCCGTGAGCAGCCCCGACACCGCGACCACCAGCCCCAGCGCGACGACCTCCGCGCGCGCGGGGGAGCAGGCCGTCAGCGGGTCGGCCGCCCGGCCCAGCCGCAGCCGCGCCCAGAGGGCGAGTACGGCGACGGCGGCCACGACGATCACCTTGGCGAGCAGTGTGCGGCCGTACGCCGTCGACGTCAGCTGCTCCAGGACCGTGTCCGCCGGCATCCGGCGCAGCGTGCTCCAGATGCCCGTCGCGGTGATCAGGGCGAGCAGAACGGCCGCCACGCGCGCGTAGAGGCCCAGCAACGCCACGCGCGCCTCACTTGCCGCCCCCCAGAGAGGCAACGTCCGCAGGACGTACAGCAGTCCGCCCACCCACAGCGCCGCGCACGTGAGGTGCACGAACGTCAGCGCCGAGCCGGTCAGCGGATCCAGCTCCGGCGCCGGATGGGCCCGCAGCGCCTCCGCCACGGCCACGGCGGCCAACGGCCAGACCTGCATCACCGGACGGGCCGAGAGGGCGCACAGGCCCGCCGCCGCGAACCCGTTGACCTCCAGCAGCGCGAGCTTGCCGTCCCGGGACGCGTACAGCCCGCCCACATCGATCACGGCCAGGCTGTCCGGTACGAGGTTGCCGGTCGACACCACAGAGGCCAGCCCCAGCGCGGCGACGAAACCGACACCGGCCGCGTACGGCGCCCAACTCCGCGCCCGCTCCGGCGGCGCCCCGGGCAGCCTGCCGGCCAGCTGCCGCACGAACAGCTCGCCCACCGGCACGCACAGCGCGGCGAACAGCACCGTCCGCAGCAGGGCGATCCCGGGGACGCCGGGCGCGGCGGCCTCCCCGGTGCCGTCCAGCGCGGCGGACGGGCCGAGCAGCGGTATCAGCGCGGCCAGCGCCACCAGCACGAGCACGGCGACGGCCCGCCCGGTACCGGATCGTCCGTTGTCGGGTTGCCCGGCACCAGGGCGCCCGGCATCGGGCATTCTCGCGGGCCCGTCCTCGTCGGACGGCCCGTCAGTCGGTCGTATCAAGCCCACCCCAAGATCCTCACCAGCCGTAGGTACGTCTCCGGTCGCCCGACGACTCACCCCGGCGCCCCTCCCCAAGGGCCCACGCTGTGTCTATCTCAATACACCCAGTGGGGACGATCCGTCCCCCAAATCCCGGGAGGCCGCGCCCAGTCGACCGGCCCGCCCGCGAAGGAGACCGGCGGCAGCGCGTACCGCAGCCGCCCCAGCGCGCTGTCCCGCTCGGCGAGCCACGCCTCCGGCCCGTCGTACGCCTCATGCGTGGAGTCGCTCACAGGAGCCCCTTGTCCTCGCTCCGCGCCGCTCATCAGCCACCCCGCCGTCCGGGCCAGCGCCAGCCGTACGAACCGGCTGCCGCCCTCCCGCACCTGGTCGCTCAGCGCCCGCAGCACCCCCGCCGCCAGCAGATACCCCGTGCCGTGGTCGAGCGCCTGCGCGGGCAGCGCACCCGGCTCCGCCGCCGTCCCCTCGATCGCCGCGATGCCCGTGGCGACCTGCACCAGGCTGTCGAAGCCCCGCCGTTCACCCCAGGGCCCGTACGCGCCCCACGCCGACAACTGCGCCACGACCACCCCTGGCCGGCGCTCGGCCAGCGCCTCCGGCGACAGCCCGAACCGGTCCAGGGCACCGGGCCGGTACCCGGTGACGACGACGTCCGCGTCGGCGAGCAGTTCCTCGAAGGCACTCCGGTCGGCCGCCAGATCCAGCACCGCCGACTGCTTCCCGAAGCCCGTGTCGGCGTGCTGGTCCGGGAGTTCGGGCAGCCGGGGCGCGTCCACGCGCAGCACGTCCGCGCCGAGCAGGGCGAGCGTGCGGGTGGCGACGGGGCCCGCGATGACCCGGGTCAGGTCCAGGACGCGGATTCCGGCGGCGGGCAGCAGGGGGCCGGTGCCGATCGGCGTGAGCACGCGCGCGGGTGCCGAGTCCAGCCGCCCACGCTCGACCAGGGGGCGTGCGGCCACCGCCGCGCCCTGCTCGTGCGCGGTCCATTCCTTCGCCGTACGCAGCGCGACGGCGAGGCCTCCGGCCGCGTACACGGTCTCCTCGGCCTCCGCGGCGGAGCGTTCGGCGAACGCGGCGGCCACGGACGCCGGGTCCTCGGACGTGCCCAGGGCCGCGAGCAGACGTGCCCGGTGGTGCGGGTAGTTGGCGTGCGTGCGCACCCAGCCGTCCGCCGTCCGCCAGAAGCGCGACAGGGGCGCGAAGGTGACCGGTGCACGTCCGTCGACCAGCAGATGCCTCTCGCTGACGAGGGCGGTGGCGACCGCGCCGTCGTCCACGCGGACCCCGGGCAGCTCCGGCAGCCCGGACCGGAGGGCGCCCAGTTCGGCGGCGGCCAGCGCGCAGGAGCCGACGCAGGCCCGCGCCAACTCCCGTACCGGAAGCCGTGATGCGAGCACTCCGGTGCGGGCGACGGTCGAGACCCGGGCGGGGGCGGCGGGATCACCACCCAGTGCGGCCCAGGTGTACTCCGTGCTCAATGTGCTCAACACCGTCATACGGTCACTATGCCGTGTGTACTGGATCAACATGTGTACGGGATCAACACGGCGGGCCGGACAGCTCAACGCTGTCCGGCCCGCCGCAGAGGATCAATACCGATGTGGAGCTACTTCGTCACCGCGTCCAGTGCGTCCGCGATGCCGTGGCCGTAGAAGCCGTTGTAGTTCTTCGGGCCCTCGCACACCGCGTCGACCTTGCCGTCGCCGTTGATGTCGTACGGGTCCGTGCACGTCGTGGCGTCCGCCTCGGCGTACAGGAGCGCCTTCACCAGGCGGGCGGAGGCGTGCGGGTGCGTCGACTTGATGAGGGCGGCCACGCCCGCGACATGCGGGGACGCCATCGACGTACCGGCCATGTAGCCCCAGGTGCCGCCGGGCAGCGGGCCGAGGATCAGACCGCTGGTGGCCGGCGGGGCCGGGGTCTGGTAGCGGGTCGAGTCGCCGCCCGGGGCAGCTATGTCGATCACGCCCAGGCCGTGGTTGGAGAACGACGACTTGATGCCCTTGGCGCCCGTCGAGGCGACCGTCACGACGCCCGGGAGCTGGGTCGGGATGTCGTAGCACTCGGACGGGTCGATGACCCGGTCAGAGGGCGTCGCGTCGTTCGGGGAGACCGGGTCGGTGATCTCGTCGGCCGCGAGGTCGTAGTTCTCGTTGCCGGCCGCCGCGACATTGACGACGCCCTTGTGCTCCGCGTACTGCGAGGCACGCGTGATGGCGTCGACCAGGGCCTTCTGGTCCGGGTCGTTCTTGCAGTTGAAGTACCAGGGGTCCGTGTAATAGCTGTTGTTGGTGACGTCCACGCCGTGCTCGGCCGCCCACACGAAGCCGCAGACGACGGCCTCCGTGTAGAAGTAGCCGGCCGTGGTCGACACCTTGATGCCGGACACCTTGACGCCCGGCGCGACGCCCGTGACGCCGACGCCGTTCTTCGCGGCGGCGATCTCACCGGCGACGTGCGTGCCGTGCGGGCTCTCGCCCGTGGTCGGCCGCCAGGCCCCGTCGGTCGTGTCGGGCTTGCCCGTCACACAGTTGACGGAGGCCTTGCGGTCGAAGTTCGGCGCGATGTCGGGGTGGGTGTCGTCCACGCCGGTGTCGATCACGGCGACGGTCACCTTGGAGCTGCCGAGCGACTTCTCGTGCGCCTTGTCCGCCTTGATGGCGGGCAGGTCCCACTGCAACGGCTCCAGCGGGTCCTGGGCCGCGGTGGCGTCGGCGGTGGCGCTCGCGACCTCGGCCGCGGAGAGCACCTTCGGGGCACCCATGTCGGTGGTCGACTGCGCGGGCAGCGGCGCGTTGCGCGTGTTGCCGGCCGACTGCACGCCGGGCACCTTGCGGACGATCTTGGCGAAGTCGGGGTTCGCCGAGTGGACGACGATCACGCCGATCCGGTCGTACGACGTCACGATCGTGCCGCCGGCCTGGGCGATGGCCTTCTTCAGGTAGTGGGCGGAGCCGAGCCCGGGGAACACGTTGACGACATAGCTGAGCGATGTCGCGTCGGCGGCGGTGGCCGCCACGGGCGTGGCGTCGGCCGCGACGGCGTCGATGTTCGGCAGGAAGGCGAACGCCGTCGCCATGGCCATCCCGACCGGGATCGCCACGGCGCGACGGGAGCGCGGGTGAGGCGCTGTCATAGGGGTCTCCAGTTCCTTCGTTCGTGGGACGTACGGGCCGTGCGGGAAGACGGGAAGACGGGAAGACTCGGAGGACCTCGCGGGCTACTGGACCGCGCGCAGCGCGTCGACGATCCCGGCCCCGAAGAATCCGTTGACCCGATCGCCGCCCTCGCACACCGCGTCCTGTGCGCCGTCACCGTCCTGGTCGTACGACTCGGGGCAGCCCGGGTTGTCCGCCTGGGCCTTGAGCAGCCTCTGCAGCTGGGCCGGGGTCGCCCACGGGTGCTTCGACTTCAGCAGCGCGGCGACACCCGCGGCGTGCGGCGAGGCCATCGAGGTGCCTTGCAGGAAGGCGTACGCACCGTTCGGCATGGTGGACAGGATGCGGCCGTCCCGCGACGGCGTGTCCGGTATCTGGTACCGGCGGTCGCCGCCCGGCGCCGCGATGTCGATGACGCCGTTGCCATAGGTGGAGTAGTACGACTTCACGTTGTCGACGCCCGTGGCGCTCACCGTGACGACACCCGGGAGCTGGGTCGGTACGTCGAAGCACTCGTGCGGGTCGATCGTGCGCGTGACCGGCGTCGAGTCGTCGGGGCTGGAGTCGTCGACGATCGCGTCGGAGGCCAGGTCGTGGCTGGAGTTGCCCGCCGACGCCAGGTTGAGCGTGCCCTTGTTCTGCGCGTACAGCTGCGCCCTGTTGACCGCGTCAACAATGGCCCGCTGATCGGGGTCGTCCATGCAGTTGTACAGCCACGGATCAACGTAGTAGCTGTTGTTCGTGATCTCGACGCCGTGATCGGCGGCGAACACGAAGGCGCACACGACGCTCTCCGGGTAGAAGAGCCCGTTGTCCGGGTCGCTCACCTTGATGCCGGAGACCTTCACACCGGGCGCGACACCGGCCACACCGACGCCGTTGCGGGCGGCGGCGATCTCACCGGCCACGTGGGTGCCGTGGTAGTCCCCGGCGGTGTACGGGCGCCACGCACCCGCGCTGGTGTCCGCGACGCCGCCGACGCAGTTCGCGGACTGGGCGGCGGAGAAGTTCGGGGCGAGGTCGGGGTGGGTGTCGTCGACGCCGGTGTCGATCACGGCGACGGTGACCTTGCGGCTGCCCGGGTTGATCTTCGCGGCCTTGTCGGCGCCGATCGACCGCAGGTCCCACTGGTCGGCTTCGAGGGGCTCGCTCTCGGGGACCGTGGCCGACACGGCCTCGACCTTGGCTGCCTCCGCGGCCGTCAGATAGTCCGCCGCACCCTCGTCGGTCGTCCCGGCGGCCACCAGCGGCGTGGTCCGCGTCGCACCCGCGGACTTCACCCCGCGCACCGCGCGGATCTCCGCCCCGAAGGAGGGGTTCGTGGAGTGGACGACGATCACACCGATCTTCTTGAACGTGACCACGACGGTCCCGCCGGCCGCGGAGACCGCCTTCGTCACCGCCCCGATCGTGTGACGGTCGGTGCTCTTCGTGTTGACGACATACGCGAGGTTCGGACCCTCCGCGGCCGTGACGGCGGCGGAGGCGGCCGGCTCGGCGGCCGACGCGGCCACGGGCAGGAAGCTGAGGGAGGCGGTCAGGGACAGCACGACCGGCACCGCGAGAGCGAGCCGGCGTCTGGAGCGCAGATGAGCCATGGGATCTCCACATCATCCGGAAACGAGGCCGGCCCGGACAAGGATGGTTGCCGGGCAGGCGCGTAGCAGGGACGGACAACAAGTGAGTACGCGCGAAAAAGGCGGGCACGGGCGCATGGCCCGCACCGCCGATATTGCAGGTACATGACGGGTGGTACAGGCCGAAGCTATCCCGCGTCGTCGCTGGCCAGCAATGACTTCCGGAGACCAGTTCGGAAAGAAGCGCGGGGAGTTGAACCGGCCCTCGCGTGGCGCCGTGACCTTGGACAGGGAGCACGAGCACCATCGAGCCCCCTGTCGGATCACGCGTGTGGGCCCTACCATCGCGAGCCGACCCCGTGATCCAGATCACCGCGAGGTCAGAAAAGAGCCATGTCCGTACCCAGCCCGACCCCGTCCCCGGACGAGGACTCATCACCCCCGTCCGCTGTCGTCACCGCACCCGCAACGCGAGGAGACTCCGTGGCTACCGACGCACCGCCCCCCTCGAAGACAGAGCCCCATTCCCCCTCCACGGAGGAGTTCGTCGAGGTGCAGCAGAGCGCCGAGTTCGGTGAACTGCGCCGCGCCCACCGCTCCTTCGCCTTCCCGCTGACCGTCGGCTTCATCACCTGGTACCTGCTGTACGTCCTGCTGTCGAACTACGCGGGCGGCTTCATGGGCACCAAGCTCTTCGGCCACATCAACGTCGCCTTCGTCTTCGGCATCGCCCAGTTCGTCACCACGTTCCTCATCGCCTGGTGGTACGCGCGGTACTCCTCCGCGAACCTCGACCCCAAGGGTGAGGCGATCAAGTCCCGGATGGAGGGCGGCGCATGAGCCCCGTACAACAGAGTGTTCTCGCCGCCGGTGAGGCCAGTGAGCACCGGCCGCTGATCATCTCCTTGTTCGCGGTGTTCGTCGTCGCGACCCTCGTCATCACCGTCTGGGCGGGCCGCCAGACCAAGAGCGCCGCCGACTTCTACGCCGGCGGGCGCCAGTTCAGCGCCTTCCAGAACGGCCTCGCGGTCTCCGGCGACTACATGTCCGCCGCGTCCTTCCTCGGCATCGCGGGCGCGATCGCCCTCTTCGGGTACGACGGCTTCCTGTACTCCATCGGCTTCCTCGTCGCCTGGCTGGTCGCCCTGCTCCTGGTGGCCGAACCGCTGCGCAACTCCGGCCGCTACACCATGGGTGACGTCCTCGCGTACCGCATGCGCCAGCGCCCGGTCCGCACGGCCGCCGGTACGTCGACGATCGTCGTCTCGATCTTCTACCTGCTGGCCCAGATGGCCGGCGCGGGCGTCCTCGTCTCGCTCCTCCTCGGCATCACCTCGGACGCGGGCAAGGTCGCCATCGTCGCCCTCGTCGGCGTCCTGATGATCGTGTACGTCTCCATCGGCGGCATGAAGGGCACCACCTGGGTCCAGATGGTCAAGGCCGTGCTGCTCATCAGCGGCACGATCCTCATTACGTTCCTGGTGCTGCTGAAGTTCAACTTCAACATCTCCGATCTGCTCGGCACCGCCGCCGAACGCAGCGGCAAGGGCGACGCGTTCCTGGAGCCCGGCCTCCAGTACGGCGCCACCGGCACCTCCAAGCTGGACTTCATCTCCCTGGGCATCGCCCTGGTCCTCGGCACCGCCGGTCTGCCGCACATCCTGATCCGCTTCTACACGGTGCCCACGGCCCAGGCCGCCCGGAAGTCCGTGATCTGGGCGATCGGCATCATCGGCGGCTTCTACCTGATGACGATCGCGCTCGGCTTCGGCGCCGCCGCGCTGATCGACCAGAAAGAGATCACCGACTCCAACCCATCGGGCAACACGGCCGCGCCACTGCTCGCCCTGCACATCGGCGGCGTCGACTCGGCCTGGGGCGCGGTACTGCTCGCGACGATCTCGGCGGTCGCCTTCGCGACGATCCTCGCCGTCGTCGCCGGCCTCACGCTGGCCTCGTCGTCGTCCTTCGCGCACGACATCTACGCCAACGTCATCCGCAAGGGGAAGGCCACCGAGAAGGAGGAGATGAAGGCGGTCCGCTGGGCCACCGTCCTCATCGGCGTCGTCTCCATCGCCCTGGGAGCCCTCGCCCGCGACCTCAACGTGGCCGGCCTGGTCGCACTGGCGTTCGCGGTAGCCGCCTCGGCCAATCTCCCGACGATCCTCTACAGCCTGTTCTGGAAGAGGTTCACCACCCAGGGCGCCCTCTGGTCGATCTACGGCGGCCTGATCGTGGCGGTCGGCCTGGTGCTGTTCTCGCCGGTCGTCTCCGGCGACCCGAAGGCGATGTTCCCGGACGTCGACTTCCACTGGTTCCCGCTGAAGAACCCCGGCATCATCTCCATCCCGTTCGGCTTCCTCATGGGCTGGCTCGGCACGGTCCTCTCCAAGGAGGAGCCCGACACCGGCAAGTACGCGGAGTTGGAGGTGCGGTCCCTCACGGGAACCGGAGCGCACTAGGCGTTCCGCCGCGCACACGGAGCGGGGCCGTCGTAGGGATCTACGGCGGCCCCGCTCCACGTCTTGTGGCATCGGGGCGGTCTCGATGTCAGTGGGGTCACGTAGGCTCGCAGGTGTCGGAGAAACTGTGCTCCGCACACGATCCGCACGCGATCCGCTACGAGGGAGGGGGCCCACGTGCTCATCGACACCTACAACCGAGTGGCCACCGACCTGCGCGTCTCACTGACCGACCGCTGCAACCTGCGCTGCACGTACTGCATGCCCGAGGAGGGCCTGCAGTGGCTGGCCAAGCCTGACCTGCTCACGGACGACGAGATCGTCCGCCTCATAGACATAGCCGTCCGCCTGCTGGGCATCCAGGAGGTCCGTTTCACCGGCGGCGAGCCCCTGCTGCGCCCGGGCCTGGTCGGCATCGTGGAGCGGGTCGCCGCCCTGGCCCCCCGCCCCCAGATGTCCCTGACGACGAACGGCATCGGCCTGGTCCGTACGGCGACCGCGCTGAAGGCGGCCGGCCTGGACCGCGTCAACGTCTCCCTGGACACCCTGCGCCCTGACGTCTTCAAGACGCTCACCCGCCGCGACCGCCACAAGGACGTCATCGCGGGCCTGGAAGCCGCCCGTGAGGCCGGTCTGACCCCGGTCAAGGTCAACGCGGTCCTGATGCCCGGCCTCAACGAGGACGAGGCCCCCGACCTCCTGGCCTGGGCGGTCGAGCACGACTACGAGATGCGTTTCATCGAGCAGATGCCCCTGGACGCCCAGCACGGCTGGAAGCGCGAGGGCATGGTGACGGCGGGCGACATCCTGCAGTCCCTGCGCACCCGCTTCGAGCTGACGGAGGAGGGCTCGGAGAAGCGGGGCTCGGCCCCGGCGGAGCGCTGGCTGGTGGACGGCGGCCCGCAGGTCGTGGGCGTCATCGCCTCGGTCACCCGCCCGTTCTGCGCCGCCTGCGACCGCACCCGCCTGACGGCCGACGGCCAGATCCGCACCTGCCTCTTCGCCCGCGAGGAAACAGACCTCCGCGCGGCCCTCCGCTCCACCGCCCCCGACGAGGAGATAGCCCGCATCTGGCGCGAGGCAATGTGGGGCAAGAAGGCAGGAGCAGGCCTGGACGACCCGGAGTTCGTCCAGCCGGACCGCCCGATGTCAGCGATCGGCGGCTGAGCAGGGGCGCCCCATAGGAGCGCCCCATAGGGGCGCGAGGAACTGCGCGACAAGCCACACACGACCCGCAGCCAAAAGACGATGCCCAGCTCACCCCTCCGGAGGAGACTCCCACTCCTCCAGCTTCACCACGTCCTTCAAAAACCCCCGCACCCCCAGAAACTGCGACAAGTGCTCGCGATGCTCCTCGCAAGCCAGCCACGTCTTCCGCCGCTCAGGCGTATGCAGCTTCGGGTTGTTCCAGGCAAGGACCCACACGGCGTCCGCCCGGCATGCCTTGGCGGAACAGATGGGGGAGTCAGAGTCAGGACCGAACATCTGCTGACCCTAACCCGGCCGAAAACCCGGCCGGAACAGCACTCAAAAGGCGACGCCGAGCAGCCACGGGGGGAGCTGCCCGGCGTCGGTCTGTCGCTCCGACGGGGGATGCGGAGCGCGTACGAAGTATGTCATGGGTAAGCGTCCGACCGGCACTGGAACAACATGATTGATCTGAGCTTTTCTTGAGCTTGGCGAAGCCGCCCGCACTGACTTTTGGTCAGGCCCGCTCGCGCGGATTGCCCCGCACGTCGGCCCCCTGATCGCCCCCGGAGTCTTCCGCTGCGGGTTCCGCGAAGTCCTCTTCCGGCCGGGGCGGCGCGATCATCGGCCGCACCGGAGCCGTCACGAACGTCGACGGCAGCCCCGGCGCGTTCTCCCGGCCGGCGTTGGCGATCACCACGGAGATGTAGGGGAGGACCATGCCCAGCACCAACGCCACGAACGCGACGTGCCGTTCGACGTTCCAGAGCACCGCCGCGAGGACCACGGCCACCGTCCGCACGGACATGGAGATGATGTACCGGCGCTGTCTGGCGCGCACATCGTCAGCGAGCCCCTGCCGGGCCCCGGTGATCCGGAAGACCTGGGCGCCGCCACTGCTGCTCTGCTTCCGCATCACGTTCCACCGTCCACCCGAATCGGACACGCCCCGGCCCGTACCCGCGCCGAACCCGGTCGGGGAACCAGGATCCGGACAGCTTCCACGTTACGCCGCGTCTGCGTCGCCTACGAGACCGGGGCACCTTCCGTCGGGGTGACCCCTCTGCGCCGTACCGCGTACCGAGATCCCCGACATGCGCCGTAGCGCGAACGCACCGACACTGGGCGTAATGCTCACCAGAGCCGACGAGGAGGCAGCCATGGGCTGGTTGTGGGCGATCATCGTGGGATTCGTGCTGGGTCTGCTGGCCAAGGCGATCATTCCGGGCAAGCAGCACAGCCCGCTCTGGCTGACGACCATCTTCGGCATCATCGGCGCCGTCATCGGCAACGCGATCGCACGAGGCTTCGGCATCGACGAGACAAGCGGCATCGACTGGGGGCGCCACGCGCTCCAGCTCGCGGCGGCCGTCGTGATCGTTTTCCTGGGAGACATGGCGTACTCGGCGATGCGCGGCAAGAAAGAGCGAGCCTAGCGGTACGTGTGAAGGGGGCGGCCCGATCGACAGGGCCGCCCCCTTCACACGTACCCACCACGTACGGACTGGCCGGTCACCGGTCAGCCGGTGACCTCCACCGCCGCCAGGTTCTTCTTCCCCCGGCGCAGGACCAGCCACCGCCCGTGCAGCAGGTCCTCCTTCGAGGGGACCGCGTCCTCGGTGGCGACCTTCGCGTTGTTCACGTACGCGCCGCCCTCCTTCACCGTGCGCCGCGCGGCCGACTTGCTGGCCACAAGGCCGACCTCGGCGAACAGGTCGACGACCGGTCCCGCCTCGGCGACCTGGATGTGCGGCACCTCGGAGAGGGCCGCGGTCAGCGTCCGCTCGTCCAGGTCACCCAGTTCGCCCTGGCCGAAGAGTGCCTTGGACGCGGCGATCACGGCGGCCGTCTGCTCGGCGCCGTGCACCAGCGTCGTCAGCTCCTCGGCGAGCGCGCGCTGCGCGGCCCGCGCCTGCGGACGCTCCGCGGTCTGCGCCTCCAGCGCCTCCAGTTCCTCCGGAGACTGGAAGGACAGGATGCGCATGTACGTCGAGATGTCCCGGTCGTCCACGTTCAGCCAGAACTGGTAGAACGCGTACGGCGTCGTCATCTCCGGGTCGAGCCAGATGGCGCCGCCCTCGGTCTTGCCGAACTTGGTGCCGTCCGCCTTGACCATCAGAGGCGTCGCCAGACAGTGCGCCTCGGCGTCGGGCTCCAGCCGGTGGATCAGGTCGAGGCCCGCCGTGAGATTGCCCCACTGGTCGCTGCCGCCCTGCTGGAGAGTGCAGCCGTACCTCCGGTACAGCTCCAGGAAGTCCATGCCCTGCAACAGCTGGTAGCTGAACTCCGTGTAGCTGATGCCTTCCTGGGACTCCAGCCGCCGGGCGACCGAGTCCTTCGTCAGCATCTTGTTGACGCGGAAGTGCTTGCCGATGTCCCGGAGGAACTCGATGGCCGACAGACCGGCCGTCCAGTCCAGGTTGTTCACCATCACCGCGGCGTTCTCGCCCTCGAAGGACAGGAACGGCTCGATCTGCGCGCGCAGCCGGGTCACCCAGTTCGCGACCGTCTCCGGGTCGTTCAGCGTGCGCTCCGCCGTGGGACGCGGGTCGCCGATCTGGCCGGTCGCCCCACCCACCAGGGCCAGCGGACGCAGGCCCGCCTGCTGGAGGCGGCGCATGGTGAGCACCTGCACCAGGTGACCGACGTGCAGACTGGCCGCCGTCGGGTCGAAACCGCAATAGAACGTGACGGGACCGTCCGCGAGCGCCTTACGCAAAGCGTCCTCGTCAGTGGACAGGGCGAACAGCCCCCGCCACTTCAGCTCGTCGACGATGTCCGTCACGGTTCTCGTATCTCCTTGTGAATGGTCTTCGTACAGTCAGTTGTACGGCAGTCGAGTGACTACCGGCTACGAGGTTATACGCCCTGACTGACAGAGCTCATATTGAAGTCCGGCACCCTGAGCGCGGGCATCGCGGCCCTGGTGAACCAGTCGCTCCACTCCCGGGGCAGCGTCTTCTCCGTACGCCCCGCCTCGACGGCCCGCCCGAGCAGGTCCACCGGCGACTCGTTGAACCGGAAGTTGTTGACCTCCCCGCTGACCTCGCCGTTCTCGAGGAGGTACACCCCGTCGCGGGTCAGGCCGGTCAGCAGCAGGGTGGCCGGGTCGACCTCGCGGATGTACCAGAGGCAGGTCAGCAGCAGCCCGCGCTCGGTGTTCGCGACCATCTCCTCCAGGGACTTGTCCTCGCCCCCGTCCAGGACGATGTTCCCGATCGCCGGGGACACGGGCAGGCCGGTCAGCCCGGCGGTGTGCCGGGAGGTGATCAGCCGGTTCAGCTCGCCCTCGCGGATCCACTCCGTGGCACTCAGCGGCAGCCCGTTGTCGAACACCGACTGGTCGTCGCCGGAGGAGTGGGCGAGCAGGAAGGGGGAGGACTCAAGACCCGGCTCGTTCGGGTCGCTGCGCAGCGTCAGCGGCAGCTCGGTGAGCTTCTCGCCGATGCGTGTCCCGCCGCCCGGCTTGGAGAACACCGTGCGCCCCTCCGCGGCGTCCCGCGCGGACGCCGACCACAGCTGGTAGATCAGCAGGTCGGCGACGGCCGTCGGCGGCAGCAGAGTCTCGTACCGCCCGGCCGGCAGCTCGATCCGCCGCTCCGCCCAGCCGAGGCGTACGGCGAGTTCCGCGTCGAGGGCGGCCGGGTCGACGTCCTTGAAGTCCCGCGTCGACCGCCCGGCCCACGCGGACCGCGTACGGTCCGGGGACTTGGCGTTCAGCTCCAGCGTCCCGTTGGGCTGGTCATGGCGCAGCCGCAGCCCCGTCGACGTACCCACATAGCTCGACACCAGCTCGTGGTTGGCGAAGCCGTACAGCTCCCGGCCGCCCGCACGCGCGCGTGCGAACGCCTCGCCGAGCGCCGGCGCGAAGTCGGCGAACACCGCGGACGAGGTCTCGACGGGCGCGTCCGTGAAGTCGGGGGACGACGGCACGCCCGCGACCAGCGGCTGGGCGTCCTCCGCGGGCCCGGCACCGCGCGCGGCGGCCTCGGCGGCCCGTACGAGCGGCTCCAGATCGTCGGTGGTTACGGCCGCGCGGGAGACGACCCCCGAGGCCGTGCCCTGCTTGCCGCCGACGGTCGCGACGACGGTGAGCGTGCGCCCGCGCGTGACCCCGTTCGTGGTGAGGGCGTTGCCCGCCCAGCGCAGGTTGGCGGTCGACTCCTCGTCGGCGATGACGACGCACCCGTCGGCCCGGGACAGCTCGAGGGCCCGCTCGACAACCTCGTGCGGCTTCTTCATTCGGGCGCTCATCGACCGGCCTCCTGCGTGGTGTTGAGGATGTTGACGCCCTTGAAGAGGGCCGACGGGCAGCCGTGGGACACGGCCGCGACCTGGCCCGGCTGGGCCTTGCCACAGTTGAAGGCGCCACCCAGGACGTACGTCTGCGGACCGCCGACGGCCGCCATGGAGCCCCAGAAGTCGGTGGTCGTCGCCTGGTAGGCCACGTCCCGCAGCTGCCCGGTGATCCGGCCGTTCTCGATCCTGAAGAACCGCTGCCCGGTGAACTGGAAGTTGTACCGCTGCATGTCGATGGACCAGGACCGGTCCCCGACGACGTAGATCCCGCGGTCGACCCCGCCGATGAGATCCTCGGTCGACAGCCCGGCCGGGTCCGGCTGCAACGACACATTGGCCATGCGCTGCACGGGCACATGCCCCGGCGAGTCCGCGTACGCGCACCCGTTGGACCGATCGAACCCGGTCAGCTTCGCGATCCGCCGGTCCAGCTGGTAGCCCACCAGCGTCCCGTCCTTCACCAGGTCCCACGACTGCCCGGCGACGCCCTCGTCGTCGTACCCGATGGTCGCCAGGCCGTGTTCGGCGGTGCGGTCGCCCGTGACGTTCATCAGGTCGGAGCCGTACCTCAGCTTGCCGAGCTGGTCGAAGGTCGCGAAGGACGTGCCCGCGTACGCCGCTTCGTAGCCGAGGGCCCGGTCCAGCTCGGTGGCGTGGCCGATGGACTCGTGGATGGTCAGCCACAGGTTGGACGGGTCGACGACCAGGTCGTACAGCCCCGCCTCGACGCTCGGCGCCCGCATCTTCTCCGCGAGCAGTTCGGGGATCTGCTCCAGCTCGGACTCCCAGTCCCAGCCCCTGCCCGTGAGGTACTCCCAGCCGCGCCCGACGGGCGGCGCGATCGTCCGCATCGAGTCGAACTCGCCGCTCGACTCGTCGACGGAGACGGCCGTGAACTGCGGGTGCAGCCGCACCCGCTGCTGTGTGGTGACGGTCCCCGCGGTGTCGGCGTAGAACTTGTTCTCGTGCACCGTGAGCAGCGAGGCGTCGACGTGGTTGACGCCGTTCGCCGCGAGCAGCCGCGCGCTCCACTCGGCCAGCAGCCCGGCCTTCTCCTCGTCCGGCACGGTGAACGGGTCGATCTCGTACGACGAGACCCACGTCCGGTCCGCGTGCACGGGCTCGTCGGCCAGCTCCACGCGCTCGTCGGACCCTGCGGCCTTGATCACCTGGGCGGAGAGCTTCGCCATGGCCACGGCCTGCGAGGCGACCTTCGCGGCGGCGTCCATGCTCAGATCCACGCCCGACGCGAACCCCCAGGTACCGCCGTGCACCACCCGCACCGCGTACCCCAGGTCCGTGGTGTCGGACGATCCGGACGGCTTGGCGTCCCGCAGCCGCCAGGACGCGCTGCGCACCCGCTCGAACCGGAAGTCCGCGTGGTCGGCACCGAGCGCACGCGCGCGTGCGAGGGCGGCGTCGGCCAGGGCACGTAGGGGCAGTGCCAGGAATGACTGATCGACCTCATGGGCCATGAGCGGCCTCTCCTTGTCACGGTGAGTGTGATGCGTCTGTCTCGCAGTGAATCATGCAGGTCTGACAGCGAGGCTTCCAACGGATTCGCTTCGTTCGGTCCGGGCCCATCGACTGTAGAGACCCGACAGGACCAGGGGTGCGCCACTGTCGGTGCCCGATTGTCCGCGGATGCGGACGGACCGATAGGTTTTCGGAGAAGCAGCCTGTCAACCGGGTGTTCGGACAGGTGTTGAACCGCTAACGAAAGGGTGATCCGTTGAGCCGCTCGGTTCTCGTCACCGGAGGCAACCGGGGCATCGGCCTCGCCATCGCCCGCGCGTTCGCCGATGCAGGCGACAAGGTCGCCGTCACATACCGTTCCGGTGAGCCGCCGGCCGGCTTCCTCGCCGTCAAGTGCGACATCACCGACACCGAGCAGGTGGAGCAGGCCTACAAGGAGATCGAGGCCGAGCACGGCCCGGTCGAGGTCCTCGTCGCCAACGCCGGTGTCACCAAGGACCAGCTCCTGATGCGTATGTCGGAGGACGACTTCACGTCCGTCGTCGACACCAACCTCACCGGCGCCTTCCGTGTCGTCAAGCGTGCCAACCGCGGCATGCTGCGCGCCAAGAAGGGCCGTGTCGTACTGATCTCGTCGGTCGTCGGGCTGTACGGCTCGCCGGGGCAGGCCAACTACGCCGCCTCCAAGGCCGGCCTGGTCGGCTTCGCCCGTTCCCTCGCCCGTGAGCTGGGCTCGCGCAACATCACCTTCAACGTGGTCGCGCCAGGCTTCGTCGACACCGACATGACCAAGGTCCTCACCGACGAGCAGCGCGCGGGCATCGTCTCGCAGGTGCCGCTCGGCCGGTACGCGCAGCCGGAGGAGATCGCCGCAGCGGTGCGGTTCCTCGCCTCGGACGACGCCTCGTACATCACTGGAGCCGTCATCCCCGTTGACGGCGGACTGGGAATGGGTCACTGATCACCATGAGCGGAATTCTCGAGGGCAAGCGCGTCCTGATCTCCGGTGTGCTGATGGAGTCCTCCATCGCCTTCCACGCCGCCAAGCTGGCCCAGGAGCAGGGCGCGGAGATCATCCTGACCGCGTTCCCGCGGCCCACGCTGACCGAGCGCATCGCCAAGAAGCTCCCCAAGCCCACCAAGGTCATCGAGCTCGACGTCACCAACGACGAGCACCTCGGGCGCCTGGCCGACGTCGTCGGTGAGGAGCTCGGCGGCCTCGACGGTGTCGTCCACTCCATCGGCTTCGCGCCGCAGGACGCCCTGGGCGGCAACTTCCTCAACACCCCGTTCGAGTCCGTGGCCACCGCCATGCACGTCTCGGCGTACTCCCTGAAGTCGCTCACCATGGCCTGCCTGCCGCTGATGCAGAACGGCGGCTCGGTCGTCGGTCTCACCTTCGACGCCCAGTACGCCTGGCCGCAGTACGACTGGATGGGTCCGGCCAAGGCCGCCCTGGAGGCCACCAGCCGCTACGTGGCGCGCGACCTGGGCAAGCAGAACATCCGCTGCAACCTCATCTCCGCGGGCCCGCTCGCCTCGATGGCCGCCAAGTCCATCCCGGGCTTCAGCGACCTGGCCGCCGTGTGGGACAACCGCTCGCCCCTGGAATGGGACCTCAAGGACCCGGAGCCGGCCGGCCGCGGCATCGTCGCCCTGCTCAGCGACTGGTTCCCGAAGACCACCGGCGAGATCATCCACGTGGACGGCGGGCTGCACGCGATCGGCGCGTGACCACTGCCGACGCCCCTTGAGGCTCGGCCGACATCCGAGGGCTCGCGTTCCGTTCCGGCGCGGGCCCTCGGCGCGTCACCCGTTCGGCTCATCCGGCCGAGCGGGGGACAGGGGTAACTGGGCACTCTGGATTACGCGTTCACCGCGCGTTCCTCCCCAGCACGGCCGAGGAGGTCTCCCTTGTGCGCCTGTCCCGCAGCTTCGCCCCGCTGCTCGTCGCCGTAGCCCTCGCCGGCGCCCTTCCGTACGAGGCCGTTCCCCACGCGCGCGTGGAGGCACGGCAGCCGGAGCGGCCCGATCCCTTCGGCGCCACGTGCCGTACCCGGGTCACCGGCTCCGAGGTGACCGCGTACTGCCACAACCCCTACGTGGCCACCGACCGCGTCCGGCTGCACATCGAGTGCGACCGCTGGTGGGACCTCGACAGCGACGGCACCTCGGTCGAGGCCGGGCCCGCACAGACCGTACGGCTCACCGGCCGCTGCTGGAAGGAAGTCCGCTCGGTGTGGGTCAGCCACGAGAAGCGGACGACCTGAGCCGGCACGAGAACGGATAGCCCGCCGCCTCCCTGGCGGCTGCCGCCGCGTCGCCCGCGCGGATCGCGTCGACGAGCGGCGCGTGCTCCACGTACGACCGATGGGCCAGCTCCTCGCCCACGTCGTCGCGCAGCCAGTCCCGCAGCACCTCGCCCAGGTCCGCGTACATCGCCGTCATCACGTCGTTGTGGGACGCGGCCACCACGGCCATGTGCAGGCTCGCGTCGGCCGTCACGAACGCCTCCGCGTCGCCGGAGGCCCAGGCCTCCTCCCGGCGCGCCAGGAGCGCGTCCAGCTGCTTGAGGTCGCGTTCGGTACGGCGCAGGGCCGCCAGTTCGGCGGCGCCCGACTCCAGCGTGGACCGCAGCTCGGCGATGTGCCGGGGGTCCGCGTCGGCGAACCGGCGGTGCATCACCCCGGCCAGCTCACTGGTCGCCACGACGTAGGTGCCCGAGCCCTGGCGGATGTCCAGCAGCCCGTTGTGCGCGAGGGCCCGGACCGCCTCACGGATGGTGTTCCGGGCCACTCCGAGCTGCTCGACCAGCTCCGGCTCGGTCGGGATACGGGCGCCGACGGGCCACTCGCCCGAGGTGATCTGACTCCGCAGCGCGGCGATGACCTGCTCGGACAGGGCCGAACGGCGAGGGTGGCTCAGCGGTGGCATGGCACATCTTCGCACGGGGGACTACAGCCAATCATCCCATGATTCTATGATAGTGGCCATGGTGAGCAAGGAAACCCGGACGACGACGTCCACGCCCACGTCCATGTCCCCGTCCACGTCCACGTCCATACGAAGTTCCGCCGGGCCGCAGAGCGAAGCCGGGGGAACTGCCCCGCGCGCGTGGCTCACGCGGCTGGTCGTCGTCGGCATCGTGCTGGCGGCCCTCAACCTCCGCCCCGCCATCTCCAGTTTCGGCGCCCTCCTCGAAGAGGTGCGCGACGGACTCGGCATGAGCGGAACCCTGGCCGGAGTGCTCACCTCCCTGCCCTCGTTCTGTTTCGCCCTCTTCGGGGTCATGGCACCGCGCCTGGCCCGGCGCTTCGGCGTCGGCGCGGTCGTGTGCGGGGGTATGGCCGCCATCGCCGCAGGACTGGCGATCCGGCCCTACACGGGCACCACCGCCGGCTTCCTGGCCGCCAGCGCGCTCGCCCTCATGGGCATCGCGGTCAGCAACGTCCTGATGCCGGTCGTCGTCAAGCGCTGGTTCCCGGACCGGGTCGGTTCCATGACGGGCCTGTACTCGATGGCCCTCTCCCTCGGGACCGGCGTCGCGGCGGCGGTCACCGTGCCCATGACCGAGGCGCTGGGCGGGAGTTGGCAGGCGGGACTGACCGTCTGGGCGGTTCTCGCGGCGGTGGCCGTGGTGCCCTGGCTTCCGCTCGTACGGGAACGGGGCCCGGGCGGTGACCAGCGGGAGGCGTCTCCCGCGCCGTCCCCCATGCAGTCCTCCGTGCCGTCACCCGCGCGCGGGACGTCCGTCACCGGGCAGGGGGCCGGTGCACTGCGCATCACCCGCAGCCGTACCGCCTGGGCGCTCGCCGTGTTCTTCGGGCTCCAGGCCACCGCCGCCTACGTCAGCATGGGCTGGCTGGCGCAGATCTTCCGGGACGCGGGCGTCCCGGCCGGCACCGCCGGACTGCTGCTCGCCGTGACCATGGCGATGGGCGTGCCGCTCGCCTTCTTCATCCCGCGCGTCGCCACACGCCTGCCCCGCCAGGGCCCGATCGTGATCTTCCTCGGCGTGTGCGGACTCCTCGGGTACGCGGGCCTGTGGCTCGCGCCGGCCGGCGGCGCCTGGGTCTGGGCGGTCCTGCTCGGCACCGCCAACTGCTCCTTCCCGCTGGCCCTCACGATGGTCGGGATGCGGGCCAGGACGGGTGCGGGCGTCGCCCAGCTGTCGGCCTTCGCGCAGAGCACCGGCTATCTGATCTCCATCCCCGGGCCGCTCCTCGTGGGCGTGCTCTACCAGCACAGCGGCGGCTGGGGGCTGCCGCTCGCGCTGATGGCCGGTCTGATGCTGCCGCAGATGGTGGTGGGCGTACTGGCCGGACGCGATCGCACGGTCGAGGACGAGGCGGAGGCGGCCCGCTGACCCCACCCCAGGGGCGTCGCGGAGACCCAAAGGCACTCCGGGGCCCCCGGGCACCCCGGAGGCACGGGCCGGTGCGACTGGTGCGAGACTGGCCGTATGCCAGTGCTCGACCCGAACCCCCAGAACGGCCAGAAGAAGATGCTGCTCGTCTTCGGCTCCTTCTTCGCCATCTTCGTGATCATCGCCGTCATCGCGACGATCGCCTCACCGTGAGGGCCGTTGGTGGGGGTATCCCCACCATCCCCTAGGGGGCGAGTCTCAGGGTCAAGTGGGTGGATCTCCGGATGGGTTGAGGCCCGCCGGTTCCGTAACTTCGAGGTGTGGCCGCGAGGCGCGAGCCACGGACGGCTCGAAGACCCACGGAGGCATCATGTCGGCCCGCACGCACTCCCGGCCCCTTCCGGCGACCACGCGTGGAGTCGACATACGGCTGCCATGGTGGGCCCTGGCCCTGCCGACGCTCGCGTTCGTCGTGCTGCTCGCGCTGATGCTGAACCCGACCGACGCACAGGCGGCGACGGGCGACCCGGTGATCGCCCACTTCCTTGAGCGCGCGCGGGAGCTGGTGGTGCGTTGAGCGCCGTGAATGCCTCATTCCCACCTGCGGAGCCGCCCGTCAACTCCCTGCGCCCCATGGCGTGTTTCATGCGAAGCTGGTTGCCATGAGCGTCGCAGAATCCCGCAGGATCGTCCTCTTCCGGCATGCGAAAGCCGACTGGCCCGAGGTGACCGACCACGAGCGCCCGCTCGCTGACCGGGGCCGCAAGGACGCCGCTGTCGCCGGGCGCAGGCTGGCCGACACCGGCACCGCCTTCGACCTGGCCCTGTGCTCCACGGCCACCCGGACCCGCGAGACGTGGAAACTCGCGGTCCAGGAACTCCCGCAACGGCCGAAGACGGTCTACGAGGAGCGGATCTACGATGCCTCACCCGGCGAGCTCATCGCCCTGCTCAACGAAACCCCGGAAGACACCCGCAACGTGGTCCTGATCGGCCACAACCCCGGAGTACAGGCCCTCACTGACATCCTGAGCGGCGACACCGAGAGCGACACCCGCACCAGGCTGAACAACCGAGGCTTCCCGGCAGCGGCCTTCACGGTGCTGTCTTTCGAGGGCTCCTGGAAGGCCCTGGAACCGGGCACGGCAACACTGCTCGACTACTGGGCCCCGACGGAGTAAATCCCCGGTTCGGTCACGGCAGGCGGCAGGCGGCAGGCGGCACAGGCTGTGGGCAGGCGTTCCGCAGGGCGGAACGGGTGGGCACAGCCTGCGACCCGCACCCGGCGACGACGAGCAAGCCCCACCCAAGAGTCGCCGCCCCGCCCAACTCCCAGAGGGCTACTCGTGGGTGTCCGCCGCCTCGACCTCTTCCCGAGTGACCCCCAGCAGATACAGCACGGTGTCCAGGAAGGGGAAGTTCACCGCCGTGTGCGCGGCCTCCCGCACGACCGGCTTGGCGTTGAAGGCCACGCCCAGCCCCGCCGCGTTCAGCATGTCCAGGTCGTTCGCCCCGTCACCGATCGCCACGGTCTGATCCAGCGGCACCCCCGCCTCCGCGGCGAACCGCCGCAGCAGCCGGGCCTTGCCCGCCCGGTCCACGATCTCGCCGACGACCTTGCCCGTCAGCTTCCCGTCGACGATCTCCAAGGTGTTGGCCTGGGCGAAGTCCAGCCCGAGCCGCTCCTTCAGATCGTCCGTGACCTGAGTGAACCCACCCGAGACGACCCCGACCTCGAAGCCGAGCCGCTTCAGCGTACGGATCAGCGTGCGCGCCCCCGGCGTGAGCCGGACCTCGCTGCGCACCTTGTCCACCACCGACGCGTCGAGCCCCTTGAGCAGCGCCACGCGCGCGTGCAGCGACTGCTCGAAGTCCAGCTCCCCGCGCATCGCGGCGGCGGTCACCTGGGCGACCTCGTCCTCGCAGCCCGCGTGCGCGGCGAAGAGCTCGATCACCTCGTCCTGGATGAGCGTCGAGTCCACATCCATGACGACCAGACGCTGCGCCCGCCGGTGCAGCCCCGCCGCGACGACCGCGACATCGACACCGAGTGCCGCCGCGTCGGTGACCAGGGCGGTGCGCAGCGGCTCGGTCGCGACGCCGGAGACGGCGAACTCGACCGCCGTCACGGGGTACTTGGCGAGCCGGAAGATACGGTCGATGTTGCCGCCGGTCCTGGTGATCCGCGCGGCGATGGCGGCGGTCGACCGGGCGGTCAGCGGATGTCCGAGCACGGTGACGACCGAACGCCCGAGCCCGCGCGGCCGGTTGTCCCCGAGCCCGGAGATGATCTCGGCCTGCATCTTCATGGACTCCGCCCAGCTGTGGACGGTGGCCCGAAGATCCCCTTCGAGCCCGGCAGGCGGCTGTGTCACGAGCGCGCACAGCACCATGCGGCCACGCGTGACGACCTGCTCGATGTCGACGACGTCCACGGAGTAGGCGGCAAGTGTGTCGAACAGACCGGCGGTGATGCCCGGCCTGTCCTTGCCGAAGATTTTGACGAGAAGAGTAGGTACGTCAACTGTCTGCGCAGCGTTCATGGTGTTTCCACCGTATCCGGCACCCAGTGCCCACCGCGCACGTGGTCCGCCTGACGGACGGGGAACAATACGTTTCGGGTGTGTGACGAAAACCCTACGCGCAGGTCAGCGCCGTCCCTTGGGGGTGCGTGGCGGTGGGGGCGGAGGCGGCGGTGGCGGGGGAGGGGTCCGTTTCTCCGGCGTGGACTCCGGCGAGCCGCCCCTGCGCCACCCGGGCCGTCGCGGCGGCGGCGACACCGGCTTGGCCATGGTGGGAAGGCCGTACAAGTTCTCGGGCGGCTGCTCACCTTCACCTGAGCCGCGCCCTTCACCCGGGCCGAGCCCCTCACCCGAACCGCTCCCGCTCTCGCTCCACTCACCGGAGCCGCCCCTCCCACCGGGATCGTCGCCGGAACCGGCCCGCCCGGGCCCACTGCTCCTTTCGGGCGACCCCGCTCCCGTACCCGGGGCATCGGGCGCCCACCCGCCCTCGTACGGCTGTCGGCCGTACGGGATCCGACCGCTCTCGTACTGCTGACCGGCTCCGGACCCCGGCTGCTGCCCGCCCCCGTAAGGCCGCTCCGGCTCGGCCGGCCGGGCGTCCTCGGGTTCCAGCAGCCCGTCGGGCAGCCGCAGATACGGATTGGTGTCGCGGTTGGGCGGCGGGTACGACGAACCGGGCACGTACGGTCCGGAAGGCGGTCCGGGATACGGGCCGGGATACGGCCCGGGCCCGCCGGCCTGCTCCGGGTGGCCGCCGTACCGCGCTTCCTCGGCGGCCGTACCCGTCACCCCGGTCGTCCCCACAGCCCCCAGCGCCCCGGTGGCCCCGGTCGCCGTTCCCGCCCCTCCCGGTCCGGCCGGACCCGCCCACGCGTCACCCAGTGCCAACGGCACCGCCCGCCACCCCGCCGCCCCGCTCGCGTACGCCAGCAGTGCGCCGGCGGCTCCCGCGCCCGAGCCCCACAGCGCGCCCAGCAGCACAGCCGCGACCAGTTGCCCGTGGAGTTGGATTCCGGCGCCGAACGCGTCGAAGCCCAGGACCGAGATCGAGGCGTCCACTGACACCTCCGCCAGCCAGGAGAGCAGCGGCAGCGCCACCGCCGTCACCACCCCCAGCCGCAACGCGCAGCGACCGGCGAAACGCAGGGCGCCCGGATCCCGTACGGCGAGAGGCACCCGTCCGTTGACGTCGTCCGGGCCGACACCGCGGGCCAGCGGTGTCCGGGCCGCCGCGAGGATGCCCGCGAGCACCATCATCAGCACCGCCGCGACGCCCAACAGCCACACCCGGCTGTCCAGTTCGGCCAGTTTGCCGAGGCTGACCGACTGATCGGTCGCCGAGCTGCTGAGGAGCCGGTCCAGGGGGTCCGGGAGGACGTTCACCAGGATTCCGGACGCGCTGCCGTCGAACGGGACGAACAGGCCGATCGGGACGCCCAGCCAGACCCCGTTGGGGGCGCCGAGCAGGGCCGCGCCCGCGATGCGCTTGGGATGGTCGTCGCCGATCGCCGCGTACGCAGCCGCCGCGAGCCCCGCCGCCACCGCCACCAGCAGTACCGTGACCAGGGCGGACGCAGCCGGACGTACGACACGGTGGACCGCTTCCCAGCCGGGCGGCAGGGGAGTGCGGCGGGAGGCGAGGAGGGCGACCGTCAGGACTCCGGCTGCCCAGACCAGGCCGCCGAGCAGGGTGGGCAGCGTGTCGACGGTGAAGCCGACCGCCGCCTTCGCGTCGACCAGGTCGCCGACCCGGTCGGGCAGCAGACCGCTGATGTCACCGAGCCCGGGGATGTCGAGACCACCGCCCCCGCCGCCCGTGCCCGGCAGATCGTCGAGGCCCAGAGCCCCGCCGTCGATCGTGATGACATCGTGCCCCGCCCAGGCCAGCCCGCCCAGGGTCGCGACGAAGAGGGCGATCACCGCACCCGCGCGCGTGAGGAGTTCGGACCGGGAGATCACAAGTCCCGCTCCACGCAGGGACCGTAGGAAGAACCAGGACAGAAGCACCGCGCCCACCAGGCCGACGCCCAGTGGCGTGATCTCGATGGCGGTGGCCGCCTCCGCTCCTTTCAGGCCGAAGGCCGACACATCACCGGTCGGGGTGACCGAACCACCCGCCCCAAGTGCCACAACCGCCGCGGTCATCGGCCCGAGCGACGCCGTGGAGTCCGCCTCCAGCAGATGCAGTCCGAGCGCGGCCGTGCCCGCCATTCCGATCAACGCCCAGCTCACAGCGGCGATCGCGGAGAGCAGTACGTCTCCCCACGGCAGCCTCCTGCCGTGCTCGGCGGTCTCGATGCTCATCGTCAGCCCCCGATCCGCGCGGCGGCGGTCCACCCCGCGTGTCCCCCTCGCGTGGGATTACCACTCTCCGGGCCGGTTTCCACCCCGTCAACGGCGCGTGGCCGCCCGCTTGCACGCGCCGTCCGCAAGGCCCGACTTTCGGTCAGGGGGCTGAGCCTGAAATAGTTCCCCACGATGTTCGACATCCCTAGACTCCCCGTGTTGGGGCTAATTTCGGGGGACAACTCAGTGGGGCTGGAGTGCCTGAACTCGTACTCGAATTGAACGGACGGACCTGGACGCTCGATTCGTCCAGGCCCTACACCCTCGGACGTGATCCGCAGGGGGACATCGTGCTCGATGACGCCAGGGTCTCCTGGCGGCACGCCACGATCAGCTGGGGGGGCCGGAGCTGGGCCATCGAGGACCACGGCAGCACCAACGGCACCTTCGTGCAGGGGCATCGCATCCACCAGATGGAGATCGGGCCGGGCTCGGCCGTCCATCTCGGCAATGCCACCGACGGCCCGCGGCTGAACCTGTCCAGCAGTGCCGCCTCGGTCGCGACACCGCAGGTGGCACAGCCGCAGCAGCAGCCGTTCGCGGCCCAGGGCGCGAGCCCCGGCTGGGCTCAGCAGCCGCCGCAGCAGCAGGCACCGGAGCAGAGCTGGCCGCGGTCCGAGCCGCAGCAGCAGCCCGCCGCGATCCCGCAGCAGCAGGGGCCGGAGCCGGGCGCGGGGGCGCCGCCGGTGTACGGCGACCGCAGCCCGACCACCTTCCACCAGCTGCTCCTCGGCCGGGTGATGCGCATCGGCCGCGCGCTGGAGAACGACCTGGTCGTCTCCGACCTCCAGGTCTCCCGCAACCACGCCGAGTTCCACGCGACGCCCGACGGCCGCTTCGAGATCCGTGACCTGGGCTCGCACAACGGCACGTACGTCAACGGCATGCCGATCGCCAAGGGCGGTACCGCGCTGCTCGGCCCGAACGACATCGTCGGCGTCGGCCACTCCACGTTCCGCCTGGTCGGCGACCGGCTCGAGGAGTTCGTCGACACCGGCGAGATCTCCTTCTCGGCCCGCCATCTGACGGTCACCGTGGACGGCGGCAAGGACATCCTCAAGGACGTCTCCTTCGGCGTACCGGAGAAGTCGCTGATCGCGGTCATCGGCCCGTCCGGCTCCGGCAAGTCGACGCTCCTGAAGGCGCTCACGGGCTACCGGCCGGCCAACAAGGGCGATGTCCTCTACGACAACCGGAACCTGTACAAGCAGTTCGCCGAGCTGCGCCAGCGCATCGGCCTGGTCCCGCAGGACGACATCCTGCACAAGGAACTGACCGTCAAGAAGGCCCTCAAGTACGCGGCCAAACTACGTTTCCCCGCCGACACCACGACGGACGAGCGCAACGCCCGCATAGACGAGGTGCTGCGCGAGCTGAAGCTCGACATCCACAAGGAGAAGAAGGTCACCTCCCTCTCCGGCGGCCAGCGCAAGCGCGTCTCGGTGGCCCTGGAGCTGCTCACCAAGCCGTCGCTGATCTTCCTGGACGAGCCGACCTCCGGCCTCGACCCGGGCATGGACCGCGATGTCATGCAACTGCTGCGCGGCCTGGCCGACGACGGCCGTACGGTCCTCGTCGTCACGCACTCCGTGGCCGAACTCGCGCTGTGCGACAAGCTCCTGGTGATGGCGCCGGGCGGCGCGGTGGCGTACTTCGGTCCGCCCGAGGAGGCCCTGAACTTCTTCGGGTACGACACCTGGGCCGATGTCTTCTCCGCCTTCGAGAACTACCGCGACTACGACTGGGCGGGCCGCTGGAAGGGCTCGCAGCACTACCAGATGTACGCCGCGGACATCGACGCCGTCGCCCCGCAGTCCGTACACATGCCGCCCGCCCAGGCCATGCGCCCGCCCAAGCCGCAGGGCTGGGGCTCCCAGCTGATGACCCTGATCCGGCGGTACACGGCGGTCATCGTCTCCGACAAGGGCTTCCTGGCGCTGACGGTGATCCTGCCCGCGGTGCTCGGCGCGGTGAGCCTGCTCATCGACCCGGACAAGACCCTGCTGCCCGGCAAGCTGGCCAGGAACGGCGTCAACATCCCGAACGGCACGGCCACCACCGTCCTCCTCATCCTCGCGGTGGGCGCCTGCTTCGCCGGCGCCGCGAACTCCGTCCGCGAACTGATCAAGGAACGGGTCATCTACGAACGGGAGCGCGCCACCGGCCTGTCGCGCTCCGCGTATCTGATGTCCAAGGTGATCGTCCTCGGTTTCATCACGGTCCTTCAGGGCCTCATGGTCGGCGCGATCGGCTTCGCCAGCCGCACGATCCCGGAGGAGGGTCTGATCTTCGGCAAGTTCGTGCTGCTCGAACTCTCCATCCCGATCATGGCGCTCGGCTTCACCTCGATGATGTTCGGCCTGGTCATCTCGTCCCTGGTGAAGACCTCCGAGAAGACCATGCCGCTGCTCGTCATGTTCGCGATCATCCAGGTCGTGTTCACCGGCTGCCTGTTCATCCTGCACGGCAACATCGGCGTCAACGAGTTCTCGTACCTGATGCCGTCCCGCTGGGCGGTCGCCGCCGCCGGCGCCACGCTGGACTTCAACAAGATCAGCCCGAACGTCGACGACCCCGGCAACACGGACCCCCTGTGGGACCACACGGCCACCGCCTGGGGCATCGACATGGTCGCCCTGATCGCCCTCGGCGTGATCTGCGGCTTCTTCGTGGCCCGCTTCCTGCGCCGCCACGAGCCCGAGGTCATGCGCAAGTGACCGTGCCCGTACGACGGTGAAGGGCGGCACCCCGGTGGGGGTGCCGCCCTTCGGCGTACGAGAGGTCCGCGCGGCCTCAGTACGCGCCGTTGACGTTGTCGATCGAGCCGTACTTGTCGGCCGCGTAGTTGGCGGCGGCCGTGATGTTGGCGACCGGGTCGTACTGGCTGTGGACGGTGCCCGAGACGTGGTACGCGTCGAAGGTCGGCTTGATGATCTGCAGCAGACCGATCGACGGGGTGCCGTTGATCGCGTTGATGTCCCAGTTGTTGATCGCGTTCGGGTTGCCCGAGGACTCCCGGATGATGTTGCGGTACAGGCCGTTGTACGTACCGGGGATGCCCTTGGACTTCATGATGTCCAGGGACTCCTTGATCCAGCCGTCGAGGTTGTTGCTGTACGACTTGACGGCGGCCTTCTTGATCGCGGCGCGCTTGGCGGACCGGCTCGCGGCCGCCTTCGCGGCGCGCGCCTTCGCCGCCTTCGCCGCGGCCTTCTTCTTGGCGGCTGCCTTCTTCGCGGCGGCGGCCTTCTTGGCGGCAGCCGCGTCGGCTGCCTTCTTCTTCGCCGCGGCGGCCTCCGCCTTCACGGTCGCGCCGGCCAGCTGGTCGGTGACGCTCGCCTTCACGTCCTTGATCTGGCTCTGGCTGAACACCACCGGGGCGGCGGAGACGGCCTCGGACGTCGTCTGCGCGTTGCCCGGCACCGCGGTGAACGCGAGGGCGGCGGCGCCGAGCGTGGCGACACCGGCGATCGAGAACTTGTGGATCCTGGTCAGCTTGCGACTATGACCGGAAGTGGCGGTGTTCTTGGGCATGGCGGTGGACCTCTTCGAATAGCGCGGAGGTCGCTCGGCGTCCGGTGGGGACAGTGGTGCTTCCGGCACGAACGCCGCGGGCGGAACCCGCGGCGCTGAGCGACGGCTGCCATTCTTAGCGGCCGCAAAATTGTGTGGCAAAGGTGTGACGTACTACGAGGGGTAGTGGACCCGTGAAGGGCAAAATAGGACAGATCGGAGCGTCTTTCCCGCTCACCGTGTGAGTCTTTGTCTCCTATGCCCCCTAGTAAGTGATGTGCGTCCTATGTGCGGGGTCACACGGGCCGCAGGCGCATCTCACCAATAGTTGCGAGAGCAATGCTCAGCGTGAGGCTCCTGATTCAGGCCTCCGCCGGAAGGAGGAGATGCACGTCCCCGAACTCGTGCCACAGGTACCGCTCGCGCAGCGCCTCCTCATACCCACGGTCGATGGCCGCCCGCCCCGCGACCGCCTCCAGCATCAGCAGATGCGACGCCTGAGGCTCGTGCAGCCCCGTCAGCAGCCCGTCGACGACCCGTACCCCGCGCTCGGGCGTCACCACCAGGTCGGTCCACCCCTCGGCCGCCCGGACCACACCGTCCGGCCCGGCCGCGGACTCCACGGCCCGCACCGCCGTCGTACCGACCGCCACGACCCGCCCGTCCCCGGCGCGTACGGCGTTGACCAGCCGTGCCGAGGTCTCCGGCACCGCGAACCGCTCCGGGTACGGCGGCTCGTGCGCCTCCGCCGACGCGACCCCGGTGTGCAGCCGGACGGGCGCGAACTGCACACCCCGGCTCACCAGCTCTGCCACCAGCCGAGCGGTGAAGGGCCGCGCGGCACTCGGCATCTCCGCGCTGCCCGCCCCGTCGCGGGACGGCAGCGCGAACACCGTCTGGTAGAGGGCCAGCGGCTGGTCCCGTTCCGTATAGGAGTAACGAATGGGCCGCCCGTGCGCCCGCAGCACGGGCGGCACCTGCCCGTCCGCCCGCGCCCACCACAGCCGGGCACCGCACGCGGTCAGCGGCTCCTCCAGGGCCAGCCGTACGCCCCCGGGCAGCCGTACGGCCGTTCCCGCGGGCCCGCCCGCACGCGCGCGCGTGGTGCCCGTTCCGTCGGGATCCCGCAGCTCTACGGCCCACCGCCCGTCGTCCCCGCGCGTCGAGAAATGCACCACCACGCGCGCGTGCCCGATCCACCCGTCCACGGCGGCGGCCAGCGTCGGCGACGTGTTGACGACGAGCAGATCCCCGGCCCGCAACTGCCGGGGCAGCTCGGCGAACGCGTGATGCGACACCGCGGTCCCCTGCGACACGAGCAGCCGTACGTCGTCCCGGTCCAGCCCCGGCCCCCGCTGCTCGGCCGGCACCCGCGCCGACAACTCCTCCGGCACCCGCACTGTCAGCGTCATCGCACTTCCAGCAGGGACGGCGCCGAGTACCGCCCGCTGGCCGGCCGCTCGTCCAGCAGCCGCAGAAACGCGGGTACGACGCTGCCGGGCTCGGGACGCGGATCGTCGTCGTCCGGTACGGCCGCCGCGTACAGGTCCGTCCCCATGTCACCGGGGTCGACCGCCCAGACCCGCACCCCGGGCTCCTCCTCCCCGAGCACCGCCGCCAGCTGATCGAGGGCCGCCTTGGACGCCCCGTAGCCGCCCCATGTCTCGTACGCCTCGGCCGCCGCGTCCGAACTGACGGCGATCACCGTCCCGGCCGCGGACTCCCGCAGCAGCGGCAGCGCCTCCTGGACCAGGCCCAGCGCGGCCACCACGTTCACCTCCAGCGCCCGCCGCAGTCCCTCCAGGGGCAGCCCCTCCAGCCGTACGAGGGGTTCGGCGCCCAGCGCGCTCGCGTTGCTCACCAGCAGATCGACGCCGCCCAGGTTCCACGCCGCCGAGACCAGCCCGACCCGGTGACCGACGTCCGTGACGTCCCCTGGTAGGGCCTCCACCCGCCCTCCGTGCGCCGAGAGCGCCTCGGCGGTGGCATGCAGGGCCTCCGGGGTTCTGGCGTCCAGGACGAGGTCCCAGCCGCGTTGTGCGAGCGCCGAGGCCAGCGCCCGCCCCAGACCCTTGGAAGCCCCCGTGATGATCGCTACCGGCATGACATGCGTCCCCTCGTCCCAGGCTGCCGTGATCGGCAGTGCACCCAACGTAGGAACGGGACCGTCCGGGCCGCCTCGTCCGGGGGCCGCAATAGGGTGGGGCCCTTCGGCCTAGGCCATCGGACCCAGGCAGGCCCGCCACAGGTCCGATACGCACTGTCACACCCCGCCGGTACCGTGAGGACATGAGTCAAGGACCACGGTCCGGTCTGTCCGCGGTGAGCGCCGCGCTGCTGGCCATGAGCAGGCATCTGGAGGTGCGCGACGTCCTCAAGACGATCGTCGCCTCCGCCAGAGAGCTGCTCGACGCGCAGTACGCGGCGCTGGGCGTCCCGGACGACCACGGCGGCTTCGCCCAGTTCGTGGTCGACGGCGTCAGCGACGCCCAGTGGAAGGCCATCGGCCCGCTTCCGCGCCAGCACGGCATCCTCGCCGCGATGCTGCAGGAGGCCCGGCCCGAGCGCCTCGCCGACGTCCGCAAGGACCCGCGCTTCGAGGGCTGGCCCTCCGCCCACCCCGACATGTCCGACTTCCTGGGCCTGCCGATCCGGGACGGCGACGAAGTGCTCGGAGCCCTGTTCCTGGCCAACAAGAACTCCGCGAAGCAGGACGGCGGCTGCGGCTTCACCGAGGACGACCAGGAACTCCTGTCGATCCTCGCCCAGCACGCGGCGATCGCCCTGACCAACGCCCGCCTCTACGAACGCAGCCGCGAACTGACCATCGCCGAGGAACGCTCCCGCCTCGCCCACGAACTGCACGACGCGGTCAGCCAGAAGCTGTTCTCCCTGCGCCTGACGGCCCAGGCCGCCGCCACCCTCGTGGACCGCGACCCCGACCGCGCCAAGGGCGAGCTGCAGCAGGTGGCCGCGCTCGCCGCGGAGGCGGCCGACGAACTGCGCGCCGCGGTCGTGGAACTGCGCCCCGCCGCCCTGGACGAGGACGGCCTGATCGCCACGCTCGCCACCCACGTCCAGGTCCTCGACCGCGCGCACTCCGCGCGCGTGACCTTCGACAGCCGCGGGGTACGTGCCCTGCCGGCGGCCCAGGAGGAGGCGCTGCTGCGGGTTGCCCAGGAGGCCCTGCACAACGCGCTGCGGCACTCCGGGGCGGCCCTGGTGGAGGTGACCCTGACGAAGCGCGGCCAGGGCGCGGCCCTGCGCATCACCGACGACGGCGGCGGCTTCGACCCGACGGCGGTACGCAGCGCCGGACGCCACCTCGGCCTGGTCTCCATGCGGGACCGGGCGAGCGGCGCCGGCGGCCGGCTGGATGTGCAGTCGGTGCCCGGAAAGGGCACCACGATCGAGATGGAGGTCCCCGGTGGCTGACGCAATCAAGGTGCTGCTCGTCGACGACCACCAAGTGGTCCGCCGCGGCCTGCGCACGTTCCTCGAAGTGCAGGGCGACATCGAGGTCGTGGGCGAGGCGTCGGACGGCGCCGAGGGAGTCGACCGCGCGGAGGAACTCAAACCCGACGTCGTCCTCATGGACGTCAAGATGCCGGGCATGGACGGCGTCGAGGCGCTGCGCAAGCTCCGCGAACTCGACAACCCCGCGCGCGTGCTGATCGTCACGAGCTTCACGGAGCAGCGCACGGTGGTCCCGGCCCTGCGCGCGGGCGCCGCCGGGTACGTCTACAAGGACATCGACCCCGACGCCCTCGCGGGCGCCATCCGCTCCGTGCACGCCGGGCACATCCTGCTCCAGCCCGAGGTCGCGGGCGCGCTGCTGACCCAGGAGGAGACCCACTCGGGCCAGGGGAGGGGCGGTTCGCTCACCGAGCGGGAGCGGGAAGTACTGACCCTGATCGCGGACGGCCGCTCGAACCGGGAGATAGCCAGAGCCCTGGTCCTGTCCGAGAAGACGGTCAAGACACACGTCTCGAACATCCTGATGAAACTCGACCTGGCGGACCGGACGCAGGCGGCGTTGTGGGCGGTACGTCATGGTGTGACCGGATGACCGGCAATTCGGAGCGTTCCCTTCCGGGCTGAGATTCATACCGTCGTGGGAATGTCCCCCGGATGGCGCATCCTTCGGGGATCTCCGGCGTTCTTCAGTGCGTGCTGCGGCGACCTGCCGCGGTGAACGCAATGGGAGGGCTCAGAAGTGAAGAACCTGAAGAAGGCCGCTGCTGTCACGATGGTCGCGGGTGGCCTGGTCGCCGCCGGCGCCGGTTTCGCCTCCGCCACGGACGGCGCGCACGCGGACGGCAAGGCCGTCGGCTCGCCGGGTGTCGCCTCGGGCAACCTCATCCAGGCCCCGGTGCACATCCCGGTGAACGCGGTGGGCAACAGCGTCAACGTCATCGGCGTGCTGAACCCCGCGTTCGGCAACCTCGGCCTCAACCACTGAGGAACCGGGGAGAGGAGGCCGGCCGGGTGTCGCGGATTGCCCCAAACGGGCATTTCGTCGTAGGGATCCGTATCGCCCGGCACCCCTCCCGCGTTGCGCAGCGTACGACCCGCGGCCGGGTCGCCCACGCAATCGCAGGAGGACGCTTCCCATGAACATCGCCAAGAAGGCCGCCGTGGCCGTCACCATCGCCGGTGCCGCCGCGGGCGCGGGTGCCGGTATCGCGGTCGCAGACTCGGGCGCCCACGGCGTGACCGCGAAGTCCCCGGGCGTCGGCTCGGGCAACCTCGGCCAGGTCCCCGTGCACGTCCCGGTCAACGCCGTCGGCAACAGCGTCAACGTCATCGGCCTGCTGAACCCGGCCTTCGGCAACAACGGCGTGAACGACTGACGCCGGACGGTCCCAGAGAGCCCCGCGAACGAGAACGGTTCGCGGGGCTCTCGGCGTTGAGTGTCAGCCCGTCCCGGTGTCCGAGGGTGAGCCGCTCAAGCACCGGCCCGCATCTTCAGCCCGTCCGGCGTTTGAGGACGAGGCCGTCCAGGCCGAAGCGGGGGCCTGGGGGCGGCAGCCCCCAGAGACGCCCACACCAACCGACCCGCAGCCCCGATCACACCTCACCGCACCCCCCGCTCCACCACAACGGAGTTGTACGCCGCGACCTGCGCCCGCCGAGCCGTCCGCTCCACCGGCCGCAACGCCTCAGCCCGCGCCGCGATCTCCGACGCGCTGACCGCCCCGCCGGGCCCGTTCTCGGACGCCACCGAGATCAGCAACCCCACCCGCTGCGCCAACTCCAGCACCCGCACCGCCCGCGGCGGATACCCCGGCGCCAACACCTCGCGCCCAACCTCCGCCCGCGCCCGGTACGCGTCGATCGCCGCCTCCGCGACCGGCCCCGACCCGGCGACGTCCAGCCGCGACAACACCGCCGTCGCGTCCCGCAACGCCTCCGCCAACTCCCGCTCGGCCTCCCCGAGGGACGGCACATCGGCGGGCGGCGCCTCCCGTACGGGCAGACAGTGCCAGACGACCTCGACGTGTACGTCCCCGGCCGGCCCGGCCTCGTACACCTCAGGCACCAGCCCCAGCGCGGCGTCCTCGCAGATCACCGCCTCCTCCGCGTCCAGCGCCCGCGCGTTGAACTCGGGGGGCCCGCTCAGCCCGAGCGGATGCCCGGGCGCGGGCAGCGCGATCCGCAGCCCGGACGCACCGAGCGTCCGCAGCCGCCCCAGCGCGAGCGTGAGACCGACGGGCGCCGATTCACCGGGCAGCCCCTCGACCCGGTGCACGGCATCCTCCCCGACGATGGCCACTACCGCGTCGTCCGGCGAAACAAGTCCGGCCAACAGGGCATTTCCCCATGCGGCCAGTCGTCCTGAGCGTGGTTCCGAGAGCATGCCTCCACCCTAAGGACCGACCGAGGGGCGGGACCGGCCGACCGGTGGCGTAGATTTCGTGGGGGGCTGCGCCCACAGGCGCACACGAACGCGAGACTGGCCGACACTTCAATGGGAGACAACCCGCTCATGAGCGATGTTCTGGAGCTGGAGGACGTATCCGTGGTCCGCGAGGGCCGGGCTCTGGTGGACCAGGTCTCCTGGTCGGTCAAGGAGGGCGAACGTTGGGTCATCCTCGGCCCGAACGGCGCCGGTAAGACGACCCTCCTGAACCTCGCGTCCAGCTACCTCTACCCCAGCCAGGGCACCGCCACCATCCTCGGCGAGACCCTCGGCAAGGTCGACGTCTTCGAACTGCGCCCGCGCATCGGCATGGCCGGCATCGCCATGGTCGACAAGCTGCCCAAGCGCCAGACCGTGCTCCAGACGGTGCTGACCGCCGCGTACGGCATGACGGCCGGCTGGCAGGAGGAGTACGAGGACATCGACGAGCAGCGCGCCCGCGCGTTCCTCGACCGCCTCGGCATGAGCGACTTCCTCGACCGCCGCTTCGGCACCCTCTCCGAGGGTGAGCGCAAGCGCACCCTCATCGCGCGCGCCCTGATGACCGACCCCGAGCTGCTGCTCCTCGACGAGCCCGCCGCCGGCCTCGACCTCGGCGGCCGGGAGGACCTTGTACGCCGTCTCGGCCGTCTCGCCCGTGATCCGATCGCGCCCTCCATGATCATGGTGACGCACCATGTGGAGGAGATCGCGCCGGGCTTCACCCACGTCCTGATGATCCGGCAGGGCAAGGTACTCGCCGCCGGCCCCCTGGAACTCGAACTCACCTCCCGCAACCTGTCGATGTGCTTCGGCCTCCCCCTCGTCGTCGAGCAGCGCGGCGAACGCTGGACCGCGCAGGGCCTGCCAATGGCCTGACGGCGCACGGCACATGAGCTGCCTTGTAAAACAACTGGAAGAAGCCTGTGCCAAGTTGATCGGCGCCCTGTCGGTGACCAGGCCCGCGGACCTACCATGACGACGTGGACGACATCGACGCATGGGTGTGGTGGCTCGTCGGCGCGGCGGCGCTGGGTATCCCGCTCGTGGTGACCGCGATGCCGGAACTCGGCATGCTGGCCGTGGGCGCCCTGGCGGCTGCCTGCGCGGCCGGACTCGGCGGCGGACTCGTCGTCCAGGTGCTGGTGTTCGCCGTCGTGTCGACCGCGCTCATCGCCGTCGTACGGCCCATCGCGACCCGGCATCGTGCCGATCGCCCCCAACTCCTGTCCGGAATCGACGCGTTGAAGGGCAAACAGGCCGTCGTCCTGGAACGCGTCGACGGCTCCGGTGGTGGCCGGATCAAGCTCGCCGGAGAGGTCTGGTCGGCCCGCTCCCTCGACACCCAAGTCGCCTACGAGGTAGGCCAAGAGGTGGACGTCGTCGAGATCGAGGGGGCCACGGCGATCGTCATGTGACCTCGCACGACGCAAGTGAACGGAACGTGCACGAGGCAGCCGACGGTCTGTCACACTCGACCAGCAAGATCTTCAACAAGCAAGATCTTCAACAGGCATAAGATCTTTCCGTAAGCGCGCCGAGGCGGAGAAGGGTACGGGGAGCCACGATGGAGCCCATCATCATCGTCCTGATCATCCTGGTGGTGTTGGTCTTCATCGCCCTGATCAAGACCATCCAGGTCATTCCACAGGCCAGTGCCGCGATCGTGGAACGGTTCGGCCGTTACACGCGAACGCTCAACGCGGGCCTGAACATCGTCGTTCCCTTCATCGACACCATCCGCAACCGCATCGACCTCCGTGAGCAGGTCGTGCCGTTCCCGCCGCAGCCGGTGATCACCCAGGACAACCTGGTCGTCAACATCGACACCGTCATCTACTACCAGGTGACCGACGCCCGGGCCGCGACCTACGAAGTCGCCAGCTACATCCAGGCAATCGAGCAGCTCACCGTCACCACGCTCCGCAACATCATCGGTGGCATGGACCTGGAGCGGACCCTGACCTCCCGCGAGGAGATCAACGCGGCCCTGCGCGGAGTCCTCGACGAGGCCACCGGCAAGTGGGGCATCCGCGTCAACCGCGTCGAGCTGAAGGCGATCGAGCCGCCGACCTCCATCCAGGACTCGATGGAGAAGCAGATGCGCGCCGACCGTGACAAGCGCGCCGCGATCCTCACCGCCGAAGGTATCCGCCAGTCCCAGATCCTCACGGCGGAAGGTGAGAAGCAGTCCTCGATCCTGCGCGCCGAGGGTGAGGCCAAGGCAGCCGCCCTGCGCGCCGAAGGTGAAGCCCAGGCCGTCCGTACGGTCTTCGAGGCCATCCACGCCGGCGACCCGGACCAGAAGCTCCTCTCCTACCAGTACCTCCAGATGCTTCCGAAGATCGCCCAGGGCGACGCCAACAAGCTCTGGATCGTCCCGAGCGAAATCGGCGACGCCCTCAAGGGCCTCTCCGGAGCCATGGGCAACTTCGGCGGCATGGGCGGCGGTTCAGGCGGCGGAGGCAACACGGACGCCCCCACGGAACGCCGAGAAAAGCCGTCAATCACAGAGTGACGCTGCTGGAAACCCCGCGCCCCAAAGGGGCGCGGGGAACTGCGCGACAAGCCACAACGAACCCGCAGCCAACGAACAACCGGTGGACCCAAAGAAGTCCCACCCGCACACAACTACGCCGCAGGCTGCCCCAACCACTCAGGCAGCGCATCAAAGTCATCCTGACCCAAAGCCAACAGCATCGCATCAGCCGGCGTCGGCTCGAACGGCTGCCGCAACAGCGGCATCCCCGCCTGCTCCGGAGTCCGCGCCGCCTTACGGTGATTGTCCTCCGCACACGAAGCGACCGTGTTCAACCACGAGTCCTGCCCACCCTGCGCCCGCGGCACCACGTGGTCGACAGTGGTCGCCCGCCGACCGCAGTACGCGCACCTGTGCCGGTCCCGGACCAGCACACCCCGCCTCGACCACGGAGCTTGTCTTCGGAACGGCACGCGGACATAGCGGCAGAGCCTGATCACCCGCGGCGCGGGTATGTCGACCGCCGCTCCGCGCATACGGATCTCGGGGTGGGCCTGCTCGACAACAGCCTTGTCCTGCAGCACCAGAACGACGGCCCGGTTCAACGTCACCGTCGACAGCGGCTCGAAGCTCGCGTTCAGTACCAGCGTGTCCCGCATCCAGCCCACCTCCTCTGCTCACCGGCCCACCGCATGGCGGGCTTGGATCAACTCTGGCCGGGCACGCCGAGATGGACAACGCAATATCTGTGCTCACCGGGGGACGCCCCCCGGACCCCCGGCACAAAAAATGCCCGCCTCTGATCACTTCCAAGACCAGAGGCGGGCAAACGTTCAATGAACGTCAGTCTTCGGCGGGAACCTCGTACTCACCGACGAGTTGGGCACGCGCGATCGCGTGGAACCGCAGATTGAAACCGACGAACGCGGGAGACGCGTCCGCGTCCGGGCCCAACTTCTCCTGGTCAACGGCGTACACGGTGAACACATACCGGTGCGGACCGTCCCCGGCCGGCGGCGCGGCACCGCCGAAGTCCTTCGTGCCGTAGTCGTTGCGCGCCTGGACCACGCCCTCGGGCAGCCCCTCGAACTTGCCGCTGCCCGCACCCGTCGCCAACTCGGTCACGGAGGCCGGGATGTCGAACGCGACCCAGTGCCAGAACCCGCTGCCCGTGGGAGCGTCCGGGTCGTAGCAGGTCACGGCGAAACTCTTGGTCTCCGGCGGGAACCCCTCCCACCGCAGCTGCGGCGAGGTGTTGCCGGACGCGTAGACCTGAGCGTCCTTGAGCGTCGCACCCGCCTCGACATCCTCACTCGTGACCGTGAACGACGGCACGGGCGGATGGAAGTCGTGCGGCAGCGGCGGCCTCTTCAGCTCGGTCACCTGAGTACCTCCTGATGGAATCGGATCGAGTCGGCAAGGCATCAGGGCGTCCCGCGTCACCCAACCGCCAACTGTAATGACCACGTTGGCCCGATGACCCGTTCAAGATCAATTCCGGCGACAGACACCACGTACAGGACAGACACGACATACGCCGAAGAGCCCTGATCACGACCCTGATGGCCTTGGCGACCAGCCTAGTCGCCGTACGGCTTCAAGGGCTCTCTGGACGAGCTCCGGCTCGTCCGCCGCGCCCTCACCACCACCGAACTCACCACCCTGCGCGAGCAGAAGGGAGGGGCAGGCAACGCCGAACGGCGTCGCCTGCCCCTCCCTCATTCGTCCTAACTCGTCCTAGAACCAGTTGCGCTTGCTGCCGACCGCGGCCAGCCACTGGTTCAGGTACGCCGCCCAGTCCGTGCTCTGGTAGTCGTGCAGCCCCACCTGGAACGACCGGAAGGTGTCACTGCCCTCGCTGAACAGCCCCGGCTTCTTGTCCATCTCCAGCACGACGTCCATCGCGTTCTCGTCGGCGACGAAGCTCAACTCGACCTGGCTCAGGCCCTGGTACTGCGACGGCGGGAAGAACTCGACCTCCTGGTAGAAGGGCAGCTTCTGCCGCGTACCGCGGATGTGACCGCGCTCCAGGTCCGCGTTCTTGAAACGGAAGCCCAGCTGCAGGAAGGCATCCAGGATCGCCTTCTGCGCGGGCAACGGGTGCACGTTGATGGGGTCCAGGTCACCGGAGTCGACGGCACGCGCGATCGCCAGCTCGGTGGTCACCCCGATGTTCATCCCCCGCAGCGGCTGACCGTCGATCATCGTGACCGGCGTCTCCCAGGGGATCTCCAGCCCGAACGGCACGGTGTGCACGGCCCCGGCCTGTACCTCGAAGGCACCGCCCAGCCGCACCTTCGTGAACTCGACGTCCTGCTTGTACTCCTGGTCACCGCCCTCGACCTCGACCTTGGCCTGGAGCCCGACGGACAGACCCTCGATCTGCTGGGGGACGGAACCGCCCTGGATCCGCACCTCACCCTGGACGACACCGCCCGGAACGACGTTGACCTCTGTCAACACCGTCTCGACCGAAGCCCCACCGGCACCCAGGCTCGCGAGCAGCTTCTTGAACGCCATGTCTCTCCTTCTCCAGCGATCCTTGCGATCCCTTGATCCTTAGAAACGCGATCCGGCCGTGGCCGGTTCCGTGCCTCACCCTGGCAAGGCGGAAGCTTCCTGGCCACCCCGTTCACCGGGACACGCCTGCACTACGCTCGGACGGCATGATCGCGCCCGCTGACCGTACGCCCCTCTCCAGGGAGTTCTTCGACCGGCCGGTACTGGAGGTGGCTCCCGACCTCCTGGGCCGCGTCCTCGTCCGCACCACCCCGGACGGTCCGATCGAACTGCGCCTCACAGAGGTCGAGGCGTACGACGGCCCGAACGACCCCGGCTCCCACGCCTATCGCGGCCCCACACCCCGCAACAGCGTGATGTTCGGTCCGCCCGGCCATGTGTACGTCTACTTCACCTACGGCATGTGGCACTGCATGAACCTGGTGTGCGGCCCCGAGGGCACGGCGAGCGGAGTCCTGCTCCGTGCCGGCGAGATCATCGGGGGCGCCGAACTGGCCCACAAACGTCGAATTTCAGCCCGAAACGACAAGGAACTGGCCAAAGGCCCGGCCCGCCTGGCCACAGCCCTGGGCGTGGACAGGGCCCTCGACGGTACGGATGCCTGCGCCCCCGGGGCCGCACCGATCACGGTCCTGACGGGCACCCCGGTCACCCCCGGCCAGGTGAGCAGCGGTCCGCGCACCGGCGTGGCCGGCGACGGGGGCGTCCACCCCTGGCGCTTCTGGATCACCAACGACCCTACGGTGAGCCCTTATCGGGCCCATGCACCCCGTCGTCGCTCAACTTGACGCGCCCTTGGGGGGTCCGTAATGTAGCCCGAGCCGCTTGAACCGGGTACGGCGATCGCCTGCAGCCGGAAGTGGCCAACCCACTACCTACGACTCCCTCTCAGCGGGGGCGATTTCGGTGTGCCCGCACACTGAATTGCGAACGCGCGGAACTCGATTATGAGTCGCCGAGGGAATCGGCTAACGTAGTGAATGTCGAAAGGGCGACGGGCGAAAGCCAGGAGACCAAAGACAATCCCGCCGACAGGGAATCGGGTCAGAAAATGATCTGATAGAGTCGGAAACGCAAGACCGAAGGGAAGCCCGGAGGAAAGCCCGAGAGGGTGAGTACGAAGGAAGCGTCCGTTCCTTGAGAACTCAACAGCGTGCCAAAA
>NZ_JBSFMT010000070.1:0-57029 GCF_053599695.1 Streptomyces sp. NPDC000878
TAGTTTTGCACTTCCTTCGGGGGGCCCCCCCCCCCAGGGATGGGACGGGTAAGGGCGGCGGGGGCGAAAACCTCACCCCGTATCCGCCCGCAACGCCCGCCCCACCCCCACCTCCACCGGCCCCAGAAACCGCGGATCAGGCTCGAACACCGCATCCAACGCAGCCTTACCCGCCGCGAAAATCTCCCGCGCCCCGCCGTAGTACCACGTCACATCATGCCGAGCCTCAACCCCGACCCCGTACGACTCCACCCCCGCCGCCTCGCACAACGCCACCGCCCGACGAATATGAAACCCCTGACTGATCAGCACGGCCCGGTCCACCCCGAAGATCTTCTTCGCGCGGACACACGAGTCCCACGTGTCGAACCCGGCGTAGTCGCTCACGATCCGCCCGTCCGGCACCCCGTGCCGCGTCAGATACCCCCGCATCGCATCCGGCTCGTCGTAGTCCTCCCGGCTGTTGTCCCCGGTGACGAGCACCACCTTCACCCGCCCCGCCCGATACAGCTCCGCCGCCGCGTCCAACCGGTGCGCGAGATACGGAGACGGCTCCCCGTCCCACAGCCCGGCCCCGAAGACGACGGCGACGTCGGTACGCGGCGCGTCCGAGACACTGCGCAGCCGGTCACCCGTGGCGACGAACATCCACGTGGCCGGCAGCAACGCCAGCACGCACCCGAGCATCACGGCCTGCACAAGCCTCCGCTGCCCGGTACGGGTACGCGGCAGACGGGGTCTGCGGAGTCTCACGGGGGTCCCTCCAGGTCGGCCTTCGACAGTCAGGGACGTGACGCGAGGCCCCACGGTTCACGACAACGCACGTGATCGGCCTCACTCGCTCGACCGAATGCGCAGGTCAAGCCACCTCACAGTGACCCCCCGCCCCACCGTGAACCTGCGGAAAAGCGCCGATATCTTCGTGCAACGGGGTGGCAACCTCCCACCGCGACCATCGGTCCATGACGCCGTCGAACCCACCGCGCGACGAGTCCACCGCAAGCCTCAGCCCGACCCCCGCTCCGACCCCCGCCCCCACCGCTGGCCAGACTGCCCGCCCCAGCCTCACCGCCGCCCCGAGCCACACCCCCAGCCCGACCCCCGACCCCACCGGTGGCCACACCGCCAGTCCCACCCCCACCCCCGAAGCCCACCCGCTCCCGGGGACCCACCTCGACAGTACGGCGCACCTCATGAACCGGATCAGCAGTCAGCTCGCCGGCCAGCTCAGCCTCGTGTCCCTCGACGGCAGGCGGCGACCCGAGCCGCCCGCGCTCGTCGTCGTGGCCCACGGCAGCCGCGACCCCCGCGCCCTGAGCACCGTACGCACGCTCCTCGACCAGGTCCGCGCCCTGCGCCCCGGCCTGCCGGTCCACCTCGGTCACATCGAGCTGAACGAGCCCCTTCTCCCCGACACGCTCGCCGCCCTCGGCGACCGCGAGGCGATCCTCGTCCCGCTCCTCCTCAGCCGCGGCTACCACGTCAAGCGCGACATCCCCGAGATGGCAGCCGAATCGCCGGTACGCGCACGCGTGGCGCCCGCCCTCGGCCCGCACCCCTTCCTGCTGGAGGCCCTGTACGCCCGCCTGGTCGAGGCGGGCTGGCCTACGCGGACGGACGACGAGACGCGACGGCAGAGCGCGGTCGTACTGGCGGCGGCGGGCTCCCGGGACCCGGAGTCCAAGGTCGACACGGCCCGCACGGCCCAGCTCCTCGCCGACCGCCTGGGCGTCCCGGTGATCCCCGCCTACGCGACGACAGCGACCCCGACGGTCCCGGACGCCATCGAGACCCTGACGGCAAGCGGCCGTACAAGGGTGGCCATCGCCTCCTACTTCACGGCCCCGGGCCGCTTCGCGACAGAGTGCGCGGAGAAGGCCCCATGGATCGCGTCGGCCCCCCTGGGCACCCACCCCGCGATGGCAAACCTGCTCCTCCACCGCTACGACCAGACACTGGCAACCCCGCTGAGGGGCGACCCCCTAAGGGGCGCGGGGAACTGCGCGACCAGCCACCCACAACCCGCACTCGCCGTATAACAGCACCCGGCAGACGAATAACAGCACCCGCCAGACGAAACGGCGCACCCCAGCGGAGCGCACCCCCACTTGTCAGTACCTGCCCGTACTGTCGAGACATGTCGTACGACCTGTCGTCCACCGAACGCTGGGCCCCGGAACCGGACAAGCGCCCCGGCCGAACCGCCTTCCAACGCGACCGCGCCCGAATCCTCCACTCCGCTGCCCTACGCCGCCTCGCAGGCAAGACCCAGGTCGTCACCCCGGGCACCCGCAGCCACAGCTGGGACGCCAGCCCCCGCACCCGCCTCACCCACTCCCTGGAATGCGCCCAGGTCGGCCGCGAGCTGGGCGCGGCCCTCGGCTGCGACCCCGACCTCGTCGAAGCCGCCTGCCTCGCGCACGACCTGGGTCACCCCCCCTTCGGCCACAACGGCGAACAGGCACTGAACGAGTTCGCGGAGGACTGCGGCGGCTTCGAGGGCAACGCCCAGTCCCTGAGACTCCTCACTCGCATCGAGCCCAAGCGGTTCACCCCGGAAGGCTCGGTCGGCCTCAACCTCACCCGAGCCGTCCTCGACGCCGCCACCAAGTACCCCTGGCCCCGCGGCGCCCACCCCACCGACCCCGGGTCCCCCAAGTTCGGTGTCTACGACGACGACCGCCCCGTCTTCGACTGGCTCCGCAAGGACGCCCCCGGCACCCGTACCACCTTCGAGGCCCAGGTCATGGACTGGGCCGACGACGTGGCGTACTCGGTGCACGACGTCGAGGACGGTCTGCACGCCGGCCACCTCGACCCGGCCGCCCTGCACGCGGAACCCGAACGCCAGGCGGTCTTCGCGGTCGCCCTCGGGCGGTACGTCCCGCAGGACACCGACCCGGCGGAACTGGCGGAAGCCCTCGACCGGCTCCAGGACCAGCTGTGGTGGCCGCACGGCTACGACGGCTCGGCCGTCGCCCAGGCCCGTCTGAAGGACGCCACCAGCCAGCTCATCGGCCGCTTCTGCCTCGCCGCCGAGGGCGCCACGCGCGCGGCGTACGGCAGTGGCCTGCTCACCCGGTACACCGCCGAACTCGTCGTACCGCGCGAGACCAGGCTGGAGTGCGCGGTCCTCAAGGCGGTCGCCGACCGGTACGTCATGCAGCGTGCCGAGCAGGAAGTGCTCCGCGCGGACCAGCGGATCGTCGTCGCGGAGCTGGCCGAGGTGCTCACCGACCGCGCCCCGGACGGCCTGGAACCCCAGTTCCGGGCCCTCTTCGACGAGGCCCCCGACGACCGCGCCCGCAAGCGCGTGATCGTCGACCAGATCGCCTCGCTCACGGACGCCGCCGCCCGCTCGCTCCACGAACGCCTGACCGGCTGACACGGCACGTGGGAGCGCGCGCTCCCACGTGCCGTACCGCCTGCTGCCTACCGCATTACTCCGCCACGACCTCGTCGTGGCCGGGGTGCAGACCGCCGCCGCTGCCGTCGCCGCCCGTGGTGGGCGTGGACACGACCGGCGTGCTCAGCGAGCTGAGGTCATGGGCGTACGTGCCCACCGCGTTGGCGATGACCCCGATGTTGATGCCGAACGCCTTCAGGCTGATGTTGTCCAGGTCGTCGCACGCCGCGTGGTAGCACGCGTCGTACGCGACGCCCGCGGTGCCGCCGAACAGCGCGGCCTGGGCCTCGGTCTTGATGCCCTCGGCGCCGGTGAAGGTGCCGCCGGAGGGGATGCCGACCGCGATGAACGGCCCGTAGTCGGAGCGGCCGGAGAAGTCGGTGCCCTGATGCGGCCTGCCCTTGGAGTCGAGGAACGCGTTGATGTCGCGCTCCAGCTGGGCCGACCCCTCCGGGCCGGGGCCCGCGCCCTCGGCGTCCGAGTCGTCACCGTCGTACACGAACTGGGCGTAGTTCGGGGAGGCGATCATGTCGAAGTTCAGATAGAGCTTGATCTGCGCCCGCTGCTCCTCGGTGAGCCGCTCGACGTACGACTCGGAGCCGACCAGGCCCAGTTCCTCGGCGGACCAGAAGGCGAACTTCACCTTGTTGGGCGGCTGCTTGCCGTACCTGCCCTCTTTTTGTGTTGCAGCGTCGGCGAGTTCCTCGGCGACCTCCAGGATGCCGGCCGAGCCGGAGCCGTTGTCGTTGATGCCGGGGCCCTCGGTGACCGAGTCGAGGTGGGCGCCCAGGAACACCGTGTTGTCCGCGTCGCCGCCACGGGTCTCCGCGACGACGTTGTTCGTCGTACGGGTCTCGATCAGCTGACGGACCTCGAAGCTGACCGTGACCTCGCCCGCCGCGACATCGGCGGCGAGGGCCTCGCCCTCGGCCTGGCCGAGGCCGGCGGTCGGGATCCGGCCGCTCGCCGCGTCGCCGAGGGTGCCGGAGAGGACGCCCGCGGTGTTGTTGTAGATGATCGCGCCGACGGCGCCCGCCTCGGAGGCGACGATCTGCTTCTGCGCGAAGGTGCAGCCGCCCCGCTTGATCAGGGCGATCTTGCCGGTGAAGGCTCCGGCCGCGTAGTCACCGGCCTCACAGCCGGGAGTGGCGTCCACCGTGGCGGCGGCGAGCGCGGCCGTGATGCCGCCCACGGGCGTCGACTTGGTGTACGTCATCGCTGTGATGCCGAGATCGCGCGGTGCCGGTGAGACCACGGCCGCCTTCTCGGCGAGGGTCTCGATGTAGTCGAAGTCGAAGCTGTCGTACGAGACCTTGTAGCCGGCCTTCTTCAGCACCCTGTAGACGTACTGGGCGGACTTGTCGTGGCCCGGTGTGCCGGCCGCGCGGTTGCCGCCGTTGGCGTCGGAGATGGCCTGTAGTGCCTTGAGGTGCTTGTACGCGTCCTTCGCGGACGACTCCTTGACCAGAGTCTTCGCGAGCTTCCTGGCGTCGCCGGCCGGGTTGCCGTGACCGCCGTGGGCGCCGGCTGTTCCGGCGGAGGCGATCAGCAGCGGCGTCGCGAGTGCGGTGGCGGCGATGACCGCCACGGCTCTGTGCGAGTAGGACGATGCCTTCGGTAATACGTTCACAGAGGTCCTTCCCCAGGGATGTGCGAACGAGGTGGGAGGGACGCTAGCGAGCTACGCGGGTCACGAGAAGGGGTTTTCTGCAACTCGTGTTCGGTTTCGCCGGTTTGGCTTACATGTCCCGTGTGCGCGGGACCTCCCGCCCGGCACGCGTGGCATGCCCGAATGTGACCCTCCGTGGGTCTGATCGGCCCACTCCCTCTTCCCCCATCACGCTCCGTGCGGGAGGCTCGCTTATGGCGGCACCCTTACGAGGAGGCATCAAGTGGTCGACGCGGATCAGACATTCGTCATCATCGGAGGCGGACTGGCCGGCGCGAAAGCGGCCGAGACGCTCCGGACGGAGGGCTTCACGGGCCGCGTGATACTGATCTGCGACGAACGCGACCACCCGTACGAGCGGCCCCCGCTCTCCAAGGGCTACCTCCTCGGCAAGGAGGAGCGCGACAGCGTCTTCGTCCACGAACCCGCCTGGTACGCGCGCAACGACATCGAACTCCACCTCGGCCAGACCGTCGACGCCATCGACCGTACGGCGAAGACCGTCCGCTTCGGCGACGACGGCACCCTCGTCCACTACGACAAACTGCTCATCGCCACCGGCGCCGAGCCGCGCCGCCTGGACATCCCGGGGACGGGCCTGGCCGGCGTCCACCACCTGCGCCGCCTCGCGCACGCCGAGCGCCTCAAGGGCGTCCTGGCCGCCCTGGGCCGCGACAACGGCCACATCGTGATCGCCGGCGCCGGCTGGATCGGCCTGGAGGTCGCGGCGGCGGCACGGGAGTACGGCGCCGAGGTGACCGTCGTGGAACCGGAGTCGACGCCGCTGCACTCGGTGCTCGGCCCCGAGCTGGGCAACCTCTTCGCCGAGCTGCACCGCGAGCACGGCGTCCGCTTCCACTTCGGCGCCCGGCTGACGGAGATCGTCGGCCAGGACGGCATGGTCCTCGCGGCCCGTACGGACGACGGCGAGGAGCACCCGGCCCACGACGTCCTGGCGGCCATCGGCGCCGCCCCGCGCACGGCGCTCGCGGAGGCGGCGGGCCTGACCCTCGCCGAGCGCGCGCACGGCGGCGGCATCGCGGTCGACGAACGCCTGCGCACCTCCGACCCCGACATCTACGCGGCCGGTGACGTGGCCGCCTTCCACCACGCCCTGTTCGACACCAGGCTGCGCGTCGAACACTGGGCCAACGCCCTCAACGGCGGCCCGGCGGCGGCCCGCGCGATGCTGGGCCGCGACTCGACGTACGACCGCGTGCCGTATTTCTTCTCCGACCAGTACGACATGGGCCTGGAGTACTCGGGCTGGGCGCCCCCGGGCTCGTACGACCAGGTGGTGATCCGGGGAGACGCGGGCAAGCGCGAGTTCATCGCCTTCTGGGTGAAGGAGGGCAGGGTGCTGGCCGGGATGAACGTCAACGTGTGGGACGTCACAGAGACCGTCCAGCAGCTCATCCGCTCCCGGTCCCAGGTGGACACGGAGGCCCTGGGGGACCCGCACGTACCGCTGGACAGCCTCGTCCCGTAGCCGCCACGACTGCCCTGCGGCAGTCAGACGTCCCGACAGGAATGTCGGTCGGGACCCGTAGAATCACCGCGTGGCCGGAAGGATCAACGACGAGGACGTGAAGGCGGTTCGGGACGCGGTCCCGATCGACGCCGTGGTGTCCGAGTACCTCCAGCTGCGCAACGCGGGCGGCGGCAACCTCAAGGGCCTGTGCCCCTTCCACGACGAGAAGTCACCGTCCTTCCAGGTCAGCCCGAGCAAGGGGCTCTTCCACTGCTTCGGCTGCCAGGAAGGCGGCGACACCATCACGTTCGTGATGAAGGTCGACCACCTCTCCTTCTCCGAGTCGGTCGAGCGCCTGGCCGCCCAGGCCGGCATCACGCTGCGCTACGAGGAGGGCGGCTACAACCCCGCCAACCAGCGCGGCGAACGCATCCGTCTGGTCGAGGCCCACAAGATCGCGGCCCAGTGGTACGTGGAACAGCTGGCGACGACCTCCGAGGCGGACGCGGGCCGCAAGTTCCTCGCGGAACGGGGCTTCGACCAGTCGGCGGCGGAACACTTCTCCGTCGGCTACAGCCCCCAGGGCTGGGACCACCTCACCCGCTACCTCCGCGGCAAGGGCTTCTCCGACAAGGAACTCCTCCTCTCGGGCCTCGCCCAGGAAGGCCGCCGGGGCCCCATCGACCGCTTCCGGGGCCGTCTGATGTGGCCCATCCGCGACATCGGCGGAGAGGTCGTCGGCTTCGGCGCACGGAAGCTGTACGAGTCGGACAACGGCCCCAAGTACCTCAACACCCCCGACACGGCGATCTACCGCAAGTCCCAGGTCCTGTACGGCATCGACCTCGCCAAGAAGGACATCGCGAAGGCGAGCCGCGCGGTCGTCGTCGAGGGCTACACGGACGTCATGGCCTGCCACCTGGCCGGCGTCACGACGGCCATCGCGACCTGCGGTACGGCCTTCGGCACCGAACACATCAAGATCCTCCGCCGCCTCCTCATGGACAACGGCTCGGCCCGAGTGATCTTCACCTTCGACGGCGACGCGGCCGGCCAGAAGGCGGCCCTGCGCGCCTTCGAGGACGACCAGAAGTTCGCCGCCGAGACGTACATCGCGATCGCCCCCGACGGCATGGACCCCTGCGACCTGCGCCTCGCGAAGGGCGACCAGGCCGTCGCCGACCTCGCCGAACCCCGCACCCCCCTCTTCGAGTTCGCCCTGCGCCAGATCGCCGCCCGCTACGACCTGGAAACCCCGGCGGGCCGCGCGGCGGCACTGGACGAGGCGGCCCCGATCGTGGCCCGCATCAAGAACAGCGGCGCCCAGCACGAGGTCGCGGTCCAGCTCGCGGGCATGCTCGGCATCCTGGACACCCAGTTCGTGGTCAAGAGGGTGGCCCAGCTGGCCCGTTGGGCCAAAGACCGCGGCGGTAAGGGCCCGGCCCCCACAGGCGGGCAGCACCAGCAGCCGTACGAGCAGACAACGCGCCAGGGCGGCCCCACGGGCCCGGCCCTGAACCTCCGCAACCCGGTCTACGCCACGGAACGCGAACTCCTCAAACTGGCCCTACAGCGCCCCGAGTTGGTCTCCCCGGCCTTCGACGCCTACGGCATCGACGAGTTCACGGCCGCCCCCTACGCGGCCGTACGCCAGACGATCATGGAAGCGGGCGGCGCGGAGTACGGCGTCCAGGACCCCCAGGAGTACCTGGTCCGCGTCCGCGAGACGGCCCCCGACAACACCGTCCGCTCCATGGTGACGGAACTGGCGGTCGAGGCGATCATGCGCAGAACGGTCGACGACCTGTACGCCGGCGATGTGCTGGTCACCGTCCGACGCAGAGCGGTGGGGCGCCGTATCCAAGAGGTTCAGGGCACCCACACCCGCCTGACCGCTCACGGGGACCCGGCCCAGCTGGCCGCCGCACTGAACGAGTTGTGGGTACTCCAGCAGTACGACCTGGCACTTCAGAACCAGGGAGCGGCGGCGCTCTGAGGCCGGCGCCGGGCCGATCGTGCCAGGTGGGACCCCGGACACGTACGCGTACAAGCACCCGGGTTTGACGTCACGGTAACCACGCGGTCACGGACCGGACCCAAAAAGTGGTCGCACGCCCCTCGTGGCGGCGATGTGTCGTACTCCACACTGGGTTCCGGTGCCTGAGTCCTCGGAGCGCGGCCGACCCGTCCCCAACGGGTCCGACACCCCCGCGGTTCCGCTCAACGCGTACGGGACGGACAGCGGCGAGGCCGCCCACTCCGCCCCCCGAGTACCGCTGCCGTACGCCTCAGCAGCGATCATCCTGGAGGTCGCCCCCGTGCAGACCCAGACCCTCACCCAGACCGACAGCAGTACCGCGGTGACGGAGCCCGACGCCGAGACCGAGATCGCGGACGTCACCGACGTCGCCGAGGTCATCGCGGCCGTGCCTCCGCAGAGCCGCGCCGCTCACCACCCCGAGACGACCGATCCGGACAGCCCGCCCGAACCGGACGGTTCTCCGGCGGACGCGGTGGAGGTGGAGGAGACCGAGGAAACGATCGAGCCGGTGGAATCGATCGAGGTGGTCGAGGTAATCGAGCCGATCGCGCCGCGCCGCGCCCCCGCCCGCGCCGACACCAGCGGGCCCTCCTCCGACCTGTTCCGCCAGTACCTGCGGGAGATCGGCCGTATCCCGCTGCTCACCGCCGCCGAAGAGGTCGAACTCGCCCGTCGGGTCGAGGCCGGCCTGTTCGCCGAGGAGAAACTGCGTCTCGCCTCCGACCTGGACAGCCAGTTGGCCCTCGACCTGGACAAACTGGTCGTCATGGGCCGCATGGCCAAGCGCCGGCTGATCGAGGCCAACCTGCGCCTGGTGGTGTCGGTGGCGAAACGGTACGTGGGCCGTGGGCTGACGATGCTCGATCTCGTTCAGGAGGGAAACCTGGGCCTGATCCGCGCGGTCGAGAAGTTCGACTACGCGCGCGGCTACAAGTTCTCGACGTACGCGACCTGGTGGATCCGCCAGGCCATGTCCCGCGCCCTCGCCGACCAGGCCCGTACGATCCGTGTCCCCGTCCACGTGGTCGAACTGATCAACCGGGTCGTCCGGGTCCAGCGCCGGATGCTTCAGGAACGCGGCTACGAGCCGACCCCCGAGGAGGTCGCCGCCCAACTGGACCTTCTCCCCGAGCGGGTGAGCGAGGTACTGCGTCTCGCCCAGGAGCCGGTGTCGCTGCACGCGCCGGTGGGCGAGGAGGACGATGTGGCGCTGGGTGACCTCATCGAGGACGGCGACGCGGCGTCGCCGGTCGAGTCGGCGGCGTTCTTGCTGCTGCGGGAACACCTGGAAGCGGTGCTGTCGACGCTGGGGGAGCGGGAGCGCAAGGTCGTTCAGCTGCGGTACGGGCTGGCGGACGGGCGTCCGCGCACGTTGGAGGAGATCGGGCGGATCTTCGGCGTCACGCGGGAGCGTATCCGCCAGATCGAGTCCAAGACCCTGAACAAACTGAGGGACCACGCGTTCGCGGACCAGCTGCGGGGTTACTTGGACTGAGGTCCGGGTTTCCTCGCCCCCGCCGCCCCTACCCATTCCCATCCCCTGGGGGCTGCGCCCCCAGACCCCCACTCCGGCCCTGAACGGGCCTTGTCCTCAAACGCCGGACGGGCTGGAAATCCAGCCCCTCCGGCGTTTGAGGAGCGGGGGTTCGGGGGCGGAGCCCCCCGAGGATGGGACGGGTAGGGGCGGCGGGGGCGAAGAAACAACCCCCGAACCCCCGCCCCCCTAATCCACCTCAGCCACCGCCTCCGCAAACTGCGCCTTGTACAACCGCGCATAAGCCCCGTCCGCCCCCAACAACTCCCCGTGCGCCCCCTGTTCCACGATCGCCCCGTTCTCCATCACCAGAATCGTGTCCGCATCCCGAATCGTCGACAACCGATGCGCGATCACGAACGACGTCCGCCCATGGGCGAGTTTCGCCATCGCCTTCTGGATCAGCACCTCCGTCCGCGTGTCCACCGAACTCGTCGCCTCGTCCAGCACCAGGATCACCGGATCGGACAGGAACGCCCGCGCGATCGTGATCAGCTGCTTCTCACCCGCGCTGACCCCCGTACCCTCGTCGTCGATCACGGTGTCGTACCCGTCCGGCAACGTCCGGATGAACCGGTCCGCGTGCGCCGCCCGCGCCGCCTCCTCGATCTCCCCGCGCGTCACCTCACGCTCCCGCGCGGCCCCGTACGCGATGTTCTCCGCGATGGTCCCGCCGAACAGCCAGGTGTCCTGGAGCACCATCCCTATCCCGGCCCGGAGTTCGTCCCGGGACATGGACGCGATGTCCACGCCGTCCAGAGTGATCCGGCCGCCGGACACCTCATAGAACCGCATCAGCAAATTGACAAGAGTCGTCTTGCCGGCCCCCGTAGGACCGACGATCGCCACCGTGTGCCCCGGCTCCACCGCCAGCGACAGATCCTCGATCAGCGGCTTCTCCGGCTCGTACCGGAACGACACATGCTCCAGCGAGACAAGTCCCCGCAGCTCTTCCGGCCGTACCCCCGGCACCGGATCGGCCTGCTGCTCCTCCGCGTCCAGCAGTTCGAAGACCCGCTCGGCCGAGGCCACCCCGGACTGCACCAGGTTCGCCATCGACGCGACCTGCGTCAGCGGCATCGAGAACTGGCGCGAGTACTGGATGAACGCCTGCACGTCGCCGATCGACAGCGCGCCCGAGGCGACCCGCAGCCCGCCCACCACGGCCACCAGCACGTAGTTGAGGTTCGACACGAACATCATCAGCGGCTGCATCACCCCGCTGTTGAACTGCGCCTTGAACCCCGCCTCGTACAGCGCGTCGTTCTGCTCGGCGAACTGCTGCGCCGACTCGTCCTGGCGTCCGAACACCTTCACCAGGTTGTGCCCGGTGTACATCTCCTCGATGTGGGCGTTCAGCTTGCCGGTGGTCCGCCACTGCTGCACGAAGTGCGGCTGCGACCGCTTGCCGACGCGCGTGGCGACGTAGAACGACAGCGGTACGGTCACCAGCGCGACCAGCGCCAGCAGCCACGACACCCAGAACATCATCGCCAGCACGCCGACGATCGTCAGCAGTGAGTTGATGAGCTGCCCCATCGACTGCTGCAGCGTCTGCCCGATGTTGTCGATGTCGTTGGTCGCACGACTGAGGACTTCTCCACGCTGACGCTTGTCGAAATACGACAGAGGCAGCCGCGACAGCTTCGCTTGCAGATCCTCGCGCATCCGGTACACGGTCCGGTTGACCGCCCGGTTCACCAGCCGCGTCGCCACCAGCATCAGCAGCCCGGCGAGGACGAACACCACCAGGGCCAGCCCCAGCACCTCACCCACCGCGCCGAAGTCGATGCCCTTGCCCGGGGTGAAGTCCGTACCGGAGAGCATGTCGGCCATGCCGCCCTCGCCGCGCTCCCGCATGGCGGCGAGCACCTCGGCCTTCGAACTCCCGCTGTCGAACTGCCGTCCGATGATGCCGGAGAAGACCAGGTCGGTCGCCCGCCCCAGGATCTTCGGGCCCACCACCGACAGGCCCACGCTCACGACCACCGCGAGCAGCATCACGTACATCGTGGCCCGTTCGGGCCTGAACTGGGAGAGGAGCCGTTTGCCGGACTCCTTGAAATCCATCGAGTTATGGTCGGGGCCGGTGCCCGCCATCATGCGCCCCATGGGCCCGGCCATCAGGCGGCCTCCGCTTCCGTGAGCTGGGACAGGACGATCTCGCGGTAGGTCTCGTTGTCCGCCATCAGCTCGTGATGGCGGCCGGTGCCGACGACCCGGCCCTCGTCGAGGACGATGATCCGGTCGGCCTCCCTGATCGTGGACACCCGCTGGGCGACGATCACGACGGTCGCCTCGGCGGTCTCGCGCGCGAGCGCCGTCCGCAGGGCCGCGTCCGTGGCGTAGTCGAGCGCGGAGAAGGAGTCGTCGAAGAGGTAGATCTCGGGCCGCTGGACCAGCGTCCGGGCGATGGCGAGCCGCTGCCGCTGGCCGCCCGACACGTTCGTACCGCCCTGCGCGATCGGCGCGTCGAGCCCGCCCTCCAGCCGCTCGACGAACCCCTTGCCCTGCGCCACCTCCAGCGCCCGCCACAGCTCGTCGTCCGTGGCGTCCGGATTTCCGTACCGCAGATTGGTCGCCACGGTCCCGGCGAACAGGTACGGCTTCTGCGGCACCAGCCCCACCGTCCTCGCCAACAGTCTCGGCTCTACGGTGGCCACGTCCACGCCGTCGACGAGCACCTCCCCGTCGGTCGCGTCGAACAGACGGGGGACCAGCCCCAGCAGCGTCGACTTCCCACTCCCCGTGGACCCGATCACCGCGGTCACCTCACCGGGCCGCGCCACCAGGTCGACGGCCCGCAGCACGGGCTCCTCGGCGCCCGGATAGCGGAACCCGGCGCCCCGGATCTCCAGATGCCCGTGCCGCCGCAGCTCGACCACCGGGTCGACCGGCGGTACGACACTCGACGACGTACCGAGCACCTCCTCGATGCGCTCGGCGCACACCTCCGCGCGCGGGACCATCATGAACATGAAGGTGGCCATCATCACGGACATGACGATCTGCATCAGATAGGCGAGGAACGCGGTCAGCGCGCCGATCTCCATCGCGCCGCTGTCGATGCGATGCGCACCGAACCACACCACCGCGATGGACGAGATGTTGACGACGGTCATGACGATCGGGAACATCAGCGCGAGCAGCCGCCCGGTGCCCAGCGACACCTCGGTCAGCTCGGCGTTGGCCTTCCGGAACCGGTCCTGCTCGTACTCGTCCCGCACGAAGGCGCGGATCACCCGGTTGCCGGTGATCTGCTCGCGCAGCACCCGGTTGACGGTGTCGAGCCGTACCTGCATCGACCGGAACATCGGCCGCAGCCGCCGCACGATCAACGTCACGCAGATGCCCAGCACCGGTACGACGGCGATCAGCACGCCCGACAGCGGCACATCCAGGCCCAGCGCGAGCACGATGCCGCCCACGCACATGATCGGCGCCGACACCATCAGCGTGAACGTCATCAGCGCGAGCATCTGGACCTGCTGGACGTCATTGGTCGTACGGGTGATCAGCGAGGGCGCGCCGAACTGCCCGACCTCGCGCGCCGAGAACGACTGCACCTGGTCGAAGACGGCCGCGCGCAGGTCCCGGCCGAGCGCCGACGCCGTACGGGCGCCGTAGTACACGGCGCCGATGTTGCAGACGACCTGCACCAGCGAGATGCCGATCATCACGGCGCCGAAGGCCAGGATGTGGCCCGTGTCGCCCTTCACCACACCGTCGTCGATGATGTCCGCGTTGAGCGTGGGCAGATAGAGGGTGGCGCAGGTCTGCAGGAGCTGGAGCAGCACGAGCAGGACGATGGGTTTCCTGTACGGCCGCAGGTAAGTGCGGAGAAGTCGTATGAGCACGCTGAATCTCTCGGAGTCGGCGGTTTGTCCGTCACGGACGTCTGGCCGTCACGGACGATGGGGAGTGCCCCACGCCCCCATCGTCGAACACTCCACCCGTGTTACTTCAACCGATTAATCCAACGGCAGGACATTTTTTGGTGGGTCAGCTACGAAACGCCCCGGGATGCGTCTGCTCCCGCACGGACACGTACTGTTGCCGCACCGCCTGCCCCACCGCCAGCTCCTCACCGGGCTCCAGCACCTGCGCGGTGGCCCCCTGCCAGGCCGGCGGGGTCCGCGGATCGAGCGTCCCCTGCGTCACCCCGAGCGCCCAGGCGGCCTGCCGCGCGGCACCGATGGCCGCGTAGTCGGCGGGCTGCGGTACGACGACCTGCGCCCCGAACAGCATCGGCGCCGCGGCCTGTACGGCCGGCAGCTCGGCGGCTGACCCGAGCAGGAACACCCGCTGTACGTCGACTCCCCGCCCCCGCAGCACATCCAAGGCGTCCGCGAGCCCGCACAGCATGCCCTCGAAGGCGGCCCGCGCCAGATGCTCGGCCTTCATGGACTCCCGCCGCAGCCCGGCGAGCGTCCCGGCGGTGTGCGGCAGACTCGGCGTCCGCTCACCCTCCAGATAGGGCAGCATGACCAGCCCATGAGCGCCGGGAGTCGACTTCATTGCGAGGTCGGACAGACTCTCCAGATCCCCGAGCCCCAACAACTCGGCGGTCCCGCGCAGGGTCCGTACGGCATTCAGCGTGGTCACGACAGGCAGATGCAGCCCGGTCGCGTCGGCCAGCGAGGTGATCATCCCGGTCGAGTCGAAGAGCGCCTCGGGGTGTACGGCCATCACGGACCCGGAGGCCCCGAGCGACACCACGACGTCCCCGAGCCCGAGCCCGAGCCCGAACGCGGCGGCCATGGTCTCCCCGGTCCCGGCGGAGATGAGCAGCCCCTCGGGCGTCGTACCGGCGGCATCGGACGGGCCGAGCACCTCGGGCAGCATGGCCTGCCGCCCGAGCGCGAGCTCGACGAGATCACCGCGATAAGCCCCCATGGCGGCGGACCAGTACCCGGTCCCGGAGGCCCCACCCCGATCGGTGGTCCTCCGCACGGGCCGCCCGAGCAACTGCCACACCAGCCAGTCGTGCGCCTGCATGAGGACGGCGGTCCGCTGGGCCGCCTCCGGCTCGTTCCGCGCCAGCCAGCGCAGCTTGGTCACCGGCTGCGCGGCCTGCGGCACACACCCCACGGCCTGCGCCCACGCCTCACGCCCACCGAGCGCGTCGATCAGATCGGCGGCGGCGACCTGCGCCCGCTTGTCCCCGCCGACCATCGCCGGCCGTACGGTGTTGCCCTGCGCGTCGACCGGCACGAGCGCGTTCTGCTGCGCGGACACACCGATGGCCTGCACGCCTTCGAGGAGCCCGCCGCCGGCGGCCTCACCGAGGGAGAGCAGCCAGGCCTGCGGATCGACATCGGACGGCCGCCCGCCGCTCCCACCCTCGGCGCCTTCCATCGGATGCGGCGCATAGCCCTGCCGCAGCACGGACCCCGTGTCCGCGTCGCAGACGACGATACGAGTGAAATCGGGCGAACTGTCCAACCCGGCGACTATCCCCATGGCGAAAATTCTGCCGTACGCGGAGAGGTGAACGCGCCGGGTCGGGTTTCCGTCAGGGACAACCTGTGCGTTGTCGGTGTCCAGGGGCCGTGCGGAGGCGCCAGATGTGGCGATGCCGACACCCGTGACACCCCTGACGCCCCCGCCCCGGGTCGCTCAGGTGTTGCTGGTGCCCCAGTCGTCCTCGCCACCTCCCGTGGCGTTGCGCTCGCGCAGGGAGCGCACCCGGTCGGCCACGGAGTCGGGCACCCGGTCGCCGACCTTCTCGCTGACGGTGTGGAACGCCTTGCCGGCGAACTCCCGCCCCTGCAGCGCGGCCGACTCGGCGGTGTTGCGGACGGCCGGGTTCTGCGCGACCTGACGGGCGGTCTTCTTCAACTGCTCGTAGCGCTCGCGCCCGGCCCGTGTGCCCAGCACGTAACCCAGGGCCAGTCCGGCGACGAACGTGAGCCGGTAGCGCATGACGGCCACCTTTCCTTGACGAGTGTCGAGTGAGGCGAGTGAGGCGAGTGAGACGAGTGGCTGACGACGGGCGAGGGGTGCACGGCGCGGGGAACCGATTGGCGGAGCACCCCCCTGCTTGCGCTAATGTATGTGTCGCAGCGAGCACACGCCCCCTGGCGAATACCCAGGGAGGTACGTTCGATGCAACGAGGCAATCCTCCGTAGCTCAATTGGCAGAGCAGCCGGCTGTTAACCGGCAGGTTACTGGTTCGAGTCCAGTCGGGGGAGCTTCGGTCTTCCGTAGCTCAATTGGCAGAGCAGCCGGCTGTTAACCGGCAGGTTACTGGTTCGAGTCCAGTCGGGAGAGCACTTGAACGAGGACCCCGTTGGGGTCCTTTTTCATGTCCGGGGGAACCGCGCGAGCCGCGTCCGGGTCCTCATGGTCATGCGAAGTCGACCATCCGAAGCAGGAGATCGTATGAGCGGCTATGCTGCGGCAGACGGCGCGCACAAATGTGCGCGACGCGCCGTAATGGGGCGGTAGCTCAGCCGGTTAGAGCAGCGGACTCATAATCCGTCGGCCGTGGGTTCGAGTCCCACCCGCCCCACTGTGCCCCCCCTGTGACCTGCGGAAACGTCTCATCTGGGGTGTGGATTCAGGGCGTTGGTCCACGGGGCTGAATCCGCTGCTCGTGAGTTCGACTCCGTTGCCATCAGCGTTAGTTGAGGTCACTGTGACCTGCGCAGACGTATCAGCCCACGGCTGGAGGATGGCGTCGTCGGTGGGCTGTGCGAGGGTCTGGACGTCGAATTCTGGACGCTGGCTGGACGCGAGATCCGGAAGTGGTGTCGCCTGGTGACCCCTGGGTGTCGGGAGACGGTGGCGCACGATGATCAGGGTGCTGGGCGCCCCATACATCACGGCGTAGCCGCCGACCTCGGGGCGGCGAGAAACGGCCCGTACAGGAAACGGTACGAAGGGACACTCGGGGTGCGCGGAGACGACTGTGGACGTTCACCCCGTTCCGTACGAGGTGCTCGTCCTTTGGCGCGGAGGGACGGGGGCAAGCCCAGCCCGCGCGGAGCCGATGCGACGTCCGTGCCGTCCCAGATGTGGATGCCGGAGCTATCCCCGCGTGCGCGAGGCCGACCCGAACTCCGCGAGACACCAGGGCGTGGCGACGGAGCTATCCCCGCGTGCTCGGGGATAGCTCCAGGTAGTCGATGCCCAGCTGTTTTCAGGACAGGTCAGCCCCGGGGGGATAGCTCCATCACGGCCGGTCGGCACATGGACTCGGTACGGTCGGCCCATGCACGCGGGGATAGCTCTAAGAGGGCGGTACGTGACTTGATGTCTGTATTGCCCTGTCGGCTGGGGTAGGCAGGCTGCTCCGAGGGCCGCCGGGCGGCTATGGCCGCGGCTGGGCGAACAATCCCTGCTCGGTCTCGACCAGGATGCCGCGCTCGGTCAGCCGCTTGAGTTTCAGGCGGGTGTTGTTGATGTTGTTGGTCGCGATCTCCATGTCCATCGCCTCGCAGACCTGCCGTGCCCGCAGCGGGGCGTCGGCCGCGGCGAACTGACGGATATCTGCGAAGGACTCCCTTACGGAAGGCGGACCTGGTAGGTGGGCCGCCGCCGGAAAACTGTCATAGGTGTCAGCTGTGGCCGAAGGCCGCCGCGGTGGCCATGCACGAGAGCGATGTGCTCGACGAGGTCACCGAACGCGGGCTGCTGACCAGGAACCTGCGGACCGTGACCGCCCTGACGGGCCCGACGGTCCTCGAGCCGGTGATCGCCGGTGTGACCGCGGGCTCAAAGGGGCGGGCACAGTGTCGCTGGTCGGGCGCCTGTCCATGGGTGAGTGGGGCTGCCGCATGGACAGGCGTGACCGTGGGGCTTCAAGCCGCTTCGAGGAAGGGGTAGTCGGTGTAGCCCTCGGCGTCCGGCCCGTAGAACAGTTCCGGCCGCGGCTCGTTCTCCGGGTTGCCACCCTGCCAGCGCTCGACCAGGTCGGGGTTGGCGATGAGGGCCCGGCCCACGGCCACGGCGTCGGCGTGGCCGGCCTCGATCTGCTGGAGCGCCCGCTCGCGGGTGGTCTGCCCCCCGCCGAGGGGGCCGTTGTTGACGATCAGCTTGCCGTCGAAGCGCCGCCGCAGCTCCTGTACCAGCTCGCCGCCCGGCTCGGTGTGCAGGACGGAGAGGTAGGCCAGGCCCAGCGGGCGCAGTTGGTCGAGCAGGGTGCCGTAGGTGGCCAGGACGTCGTCCCGGTCGGTCTCGAAGACGTCCCCGAAGTCGACCTCCGGCGAGATCCGCAGCCCGACTCGCTCGGCACCGACGGCCTGGGCGATGGCCGTGACGACCTCGACGACGAAGCGGGCGCGGTTCTGCGGCGAGCCGCCGTATTCATCGGTGCGCTGGTTGGCCGCCGGGGAGAGGAACTGGTGGAGCAGGTAGCCGTTGGCGCCGTGGATCTCCACGCCGTCCGCTCCCGCCTCGATGGCCCGGCGGGCTGCGGTGACGAAGTCCTCCAGGGCTGCACGGACCTCTGCGGTGGACATCGCTTCCGGTACGGGGTAGGGCTGCTCGCCCTTCTCGGTGAACGTCTCGCCGGTCCTGGCGATCGCGCTGGGGGCGAGGACGCGGCGGCCGCCGTTGATGGCGGGGTGGGTTTGGCGGCCGGCGTGCATGATCTGCAGGACGATGCGGCCGCCCTCGGCGTGCACCGCCTCGAACACCCGCTGCCAGCCGGCCGCCTGCTCCTCGGTGGCGATGCCCGGCTCACCGACATACCCCTGCGACGCGTGGTCGGGGTAGGTGCCCTCGGCGATGATCAGCCCGACGCTCGCCCGCTGCCGGTAGTACTCGACCATCAGATCCCCGGGAATGCCGGAGGAACCGGCCCGGACCCGGGTCATCGGTGCCATGACGACGCGGTTGGCAAGCTCGATCTTCCCGAGAGAGACGGGGGAGAAAAGTGATGGAGCGGGCGAAACTTCTGAAGTGTTGACAGGCATGGTTTTCTTTCTGCAATACGGAGGGAAACGGGATGAAGGTCTGCGACGCAGGGCGTCCACGCTGTCCCGGCGGAGGCGCGGATGCGGTCCTCGGGCAGGCGCGGGCCCGCTGACGGTGACGCGGTTCCAGGACCGCGATCGGGGTGTTGGCGGCGAACGCGGTGAGAGCCGCATGCCGTCGGCGTCGGTGTCGACGCCGGTTCAAGCGCAACTGCCCGCCGGAGTACGGGTGTTCGCTCCCTGTACACGATCAGCGGCCGGCCAGGTGACGAAGTCTTGGGTGCCGCCGCCGGAGTCGGTACGGATCGGTGTCCGCACCCGCGCCGCGACCGACTCCCTCGATGCGCCCCCGCGATGAGGACCGATATACGGCTTCACCTGGAACGCGCTTGCGGCGGTGGCGGGCACAGCGATCTCAGCGATCCTCATTCTCGCCGGCCTGAGGCACTTCCGCCGGCCGATCGCCCATCGGACAGCCTGCTTCACGAAAGCGCGGGCCTAGCTGAGCGGCACGTCCGCGACGCCCTTGAGGTGGCTGAACGTCTCGAGGGAGTACCGGCCGTGGTATCGGCCCATGCCGCTTTCGCCGACGCCACCGAAAGGCAGTCCCGGCATGAGCAGTTGCATCACCGGCTGGCCCCAGGCGACGCCGCCGGAGGACGTCTCGTTCAGGAGGCGAGACTTGGTGGCCTCGGACTCGGTGAAGGCGTAGAGCGCGAGGGGCTTGTCGCGTTCGTTGATGAAGGCGATGGCGGCATCGAGGTCTTCGACTTCCACGACGGCGAGGATCGGACCGAAGATCTCCTCCTGCATGACCGGCGATGCGGGGTCGACATCGGTGAGCACCGTCGGTGCGATGAACAGGTCGTCACGGTCGTGCTGGCCTCCCACCGCCGCCCGGCCGGAGTCCAGCAGAGCGGTGAGCCGGTCGAAGTGCCGCTCGTTGATGATCCGGCCGAAGCCGGCCGAGGTCTGCGGGCTGGTGCCGAACTGAGCTTCTACCGCCGCACGCAGGGCGGGGACCAGTGCGGCGGCGGTGGCAGGATCGGCCAGGACATAGTCGGGGGCTATGCACTGCTGCCCCGCATTGCCGAACTTGGCACCGACCAGCCGCTTGGCGGTCTCGTCCACGTCGGCGTCAGCCGCTACGAAGACCGGCGACTTGCCCCCGAGTTCGAGCGTGACGGGGGTGAGGTTCTTGGCTGCTGCGGCCATGACGATCCGGCCGACCGTGCCATTGCCGGTGTAGAAGATCTGGTCGAAACGCTGCGCCAGGAGGGCCGTGGTCTCCTCGGCGCCTCCCTCGACCACGGTGAGCACATCGGCGTCGAAGTACTCACGCAGGAGGCGTGAAGCGACCGCCGAGGTGTGCACCGACATCTCGCTCGGCTTGGCCACCACGGTGTTTCCGGCGGCCAGGGCGCCGATGATGGGGTCGATGAGAAGGTGCAGCGGGAAATTCCAGGGAGCGATCACCAGGACGACCCCGAGCGGGTCGTACGTGGTGTAGGCCGTTGTCGTGGGACCGAAGTGGGCAGGAACCTCCACCGGGCGGGGCTGAAGCCAGCTCTCGAGATTCGCCAGCGTCTCGTCGATGTCGGCGACGGTGAAGTCGATCTCCTGAGTCTTGGCCTCGGCGGCGTTCTTCCTCAGGTCAGCCCAGAGGGCTTCGATCAGCTCCTGCTCGTTCTCGACCAGCAGTGCCCGCAGCCGCTGCAGTTGACTGACGCGCCAGTCCAGTCCGCGGGTGACGCCGGTGTTGAACGTCGCACGAAGACGGCCGACCACCTCCGCGGCCGTTTCGGTCCGGTGCGTCCTCGGCTCGGTCGCCTGTGTTGTGGTCATGGGGTGTGCTCCGTTCTTGATGCAGGCCGCGCCGTCAAAGGCGTTCGTGGCATGCCGTAGTACCGGTGATGGGCAACCCGGTGGATGACGGATGAAGGGTCAATCCGTGCCTTCACTGTAACCCATGTACGCGCCGACGCGAACATAGGGCAGGGGTTATTCTTTCCTCATGGCCAGCCGCACCTCATCCCCCCTCGTCCACCCCGACACGGACGACCTCGACCTCTTCAAGATCATGAGCGCGCTGACCGACGAGACCCGGCTCACCATCGTCGTCACCCTCTCCGTCTCCCCCGGTCTGGCCTGCAGCGGCTTCACGCAGGACGTCACCGCGTCCGTACTCACCCGCCACTTCCGCGTCCTGCGCGAGGCCGGCCTCATCCGGCAGCACGATGTCGGCACCCGCCGTTTCAACACGCTGCGCAAGGAAGATCTGGACCAGCGGTTCCCCGGACTGCTCGACCTCGTCCTCAAGGAGAGCGTCGGCCGCGTGGAGCCCTACGTGAACGCCGAGTGCGCCTGACCCTCCGGGGCGCCCCTCCGCGACCGCGACGAACCGGACCCACCGCAGCCAGGTGCCCAGCTTGCGGTCGGCTTCGATCACGTCGAACAACACCTCGTGCGCCGAGCGGCAGTAACCGGTGCCCCAGCAAGGCGATACGCCACCGGCCCCGACGTACCCGCTTACACGGAGGCGACGTACTACGCCGAATCCGGTTCCCCGTCGGCAGAGGCACTACGACTGCTGGCCAGCTGGGGCACCGACGCGACAAGGGCGGGAGCCGGGATGCCGCCGGCACGCACGGCTTGATGAACAGTTGATCATCGGTAGTTGGCTGCGCGCCACGCCCAGCGTCCTTTCGCACGCCAGACGCCTCCGGGGGCGGTGTCGGGTTCAGGACGGCGCGGGTGGCGCGGGCGTGCTGCGGGTAGGCAGTGGAAGAACGGTGCCGCCGCTGCGCAGGGCGTCGTTTTCGAGGGCCGGCCGGCGGATGGCCTCCTCGTACAGGTTCCGGCGGGCTGACTTCTCCCCGCACGTCTGCCGCGTCGACATCAGGTACCGCTCCAGGTGACGCACCCGCAGCTCCTCCACCCGTCGCGGCGGTTCCGTGAGCCCGTTGACCGTGGACACCTCCCGGTCCCAGCTCGTGTCTTACAGACGAGGTCCACGCTCGCCGCGACGACGCCACCACTCGTACGCCGCCCGGTCATCCATGGACGCGTCGCGCCAGTCACGCCGGCCTCGCGCGAACCACAGAAAGTCGAAGTACGTGCGCAGATCCCGGGCTAACTGGCTGACTACAGCTTTGGCCAGCTGCCCAACGCGAGGTTCGCGACTTGCAGCAGCTCAGGGCGGGAACTACCACTCGCGGCCTGGACGGCAATCCCATTGGCGACTGTTCTCAGGTAGAGCGCAAGAAGATGAGGATCTGTGGAAGGCGGAAGGTCACCGGCGTCCACCGCCTGTTGAAACCGGCGCGTCAAGTGGGCTATCCCCTCCTCGCGCCATGCGATGAGTGCGTCTCGGACCGGGCGGCTCTCATCCCCGGCAGCCAACGCACCCAGCACGCCAAGACAGCCCGTGGGCAATCCCGGCATGGTTGCCGCCTCGACCGTCCCGTGGAGCACAGCAGTAGCCACCGCTCCACTTGTGGGCTCTGCCAGAGCCCGAGCGAAGTAGGAGGTCAAGCCCTCGGTGTACCGCTCCAGCGCCTTGTAGAAGAGGTCTTCTTTGTTGCCGAACGCCCTGTACAGGCTGGGGCGGCTGATACCCATCGCTTCGGTGAGGTCGTCAAGGCTGGCGCCCTCGAAACCCTTTGACCAGAACACCAGGACTGCACGATCGAGTGCCTCGTCGATGTCGAACGCGCGAGGCCTGCCAGGAGGGACCGGTGTCGTCGAGCTCATTTCTTCATCCTACCCCTTCGATACCGATCGGTACGGATGTGCTAACGTGTTTCGTACCAATCGGTACGCTATACGGAGAGGCGACATCATGTCACAGACCGTACTCATCACTGGCGGAACCTCAGGCATCGGCTTGAGCCTCGCGCAATCCTTCGTGGATCTCGGGGCGTCCGTCGTCGTTTGCGGGCGTTCGCAGGCTGCGCTTGACCGATTCGCGCAGGCACACCCGCAGGCGCTGGCTGTGCGGGCCGATGTGACGGACGCAGCTGACCGGGCAGCGTTGCTGCAAGCAGTCGCTGATCGCTTCGGGCGTTTGGACGTGTTGGTCAACAACGCCGGTACGTTCGAGGAACGAGACTATGCCGCCGGCAAGGACCCCAATGCGACTCTCGATGCCGAGGTGGCGTTGAACCTCACCGCCCCCATCCACTTGACGGGTGAAGTGCTCGAGCGATGGCCATCGCCCGACGCGATCGTATTCATCACCTCGGGGTTCGCTTTGGTCTCGCCCACTCGCGCGCCTACCCACGGCGCGGTGAAGGCCGGCCTGCACGGCTTTGCGGACGGCTTGCGCCGTCAACTCGTCCCGCAGGGCACCCATGTCCTCGAGGTCCTCCCACCGTCTACGGACACGCCCATGAACGCCGAAGCCACGGGGAAGAAACTGACTCCCGCACAGGTGGCGGCGGTCACGATGAAAGCTCTTCGGCGAGGGCGGAACATGGCATTCCCCGGTCAGACGAAAGTCATGCCCGCCATGCTGCGCATCGCGCCGGGCACACTACGACGCGTCGTCGCCGAGCTCTGAACCCCATAGAAATCATCGCGGGTGCCGGAGACGAGGCCCAGGTTCCAGCCCAGCCGCGGCAGGCGCCGCGGCGGCGGTGATTCCGGCGACGAGGAGGGTGAGGCCGGAGGCTGCGGCTTTCGGCGTACGGCCGTACCGGTCGACGAGCCAGCCGGTCAGTGGGGAGGGCAATGCAGACATCGAGTCACGTACCGCCCTCTAAGGCGGATGATCTCCTGGACACCTTCAATGAGTCGGCCCCGCGCACGCGGGGATAGCTCCCAGACAGCGACATGGGCGCCGCGGGAATAGTGGTTCGCCCCGCGCAAGCGGAGGTGAACCGGCGGTAGAGGATCTTCCCGCGTGGGCCGAAGTCTGTTCTCCGCGCGAGCGGAGGTGAATTGCGTGGCTGAGCAGCCAGCCGATTCGGTCGTAGGCGAGGACCTGGTGGCCGACCATGATCACAAGGAGCCGGCGGGCCGCGGCGCAGGCCGGCGAAGTTGAGCGCGGCCACCGCGCCGAAGAACACAGTGAGTTCGAGGAGCAGGCGCACTGGTCCGGGGGTGTGGATATCGCTCTCGCCAGAACGGGACGGGGCATCCGGCACGGCGAAGGAACCCCACGCCCAGCCCACAGCCACGGGCAGTGCGACGACCAGCAGCCAGCGCCACGGAGAGGGGACCTTGCGCCGGGACCCTCGACGACGCCCGCCGGTACGTCGCCGACATGCTCGCCGGCATGGACGTCCGGTACGACCTGGGCGACGCCCACCGGCTCGTCGGCACCCTGTGCCCGGACATGAAGTTGACGCTGGAGCGGCCCGACCCGGACGTCGTCACCGCGGTGACCCGGTCGGCGGACCTGCTGCGTGAGGGTCGTGGGCTCCTGCTCGACCTCGTCGACCGCGCAGAGGTCCGCGACGCCGCGGCCGCGTGGACCGGACGGGTCAACACCGTCACCGCCCGCACGGACCGGGTGGACGTCGATGCGTTGCTCATCCGGCCCGACGGCTGTGTCGCCTGGGCCTTGCCCACCGGGCAGGACCTCGACGCCACCACGCTGGTACGTGCGCTGGGCACATGGTTCGGCCAACCGGCCTGAGCAGCGTTTTAACGGTCGTCTCAGGTTCGCTCAATAGGAAGAGGCATCCAGATAAGCGATGCAACCCGTATGTAGGAGGCTAGTGATGGCAGTCAACGCAGCGCCGTCCGGGGAAGCGCCGGCCGGTCGGTTGGCAGGCCGGTGGGTGCCATGGTTGGTGATTGGCTTGTGGCTGGTGCTGGCGGCGGGCATGGTGCCGCTGAGCGGAAAGTTGAGCTCGGTCACCACCGACAGCGCCGTAGACACCCTGCCGGCCAGTGCCGAGTCCACCAAGGTGGCGGTGCTGGACGACAGTCTCCCCGGCGGTGACAACAACACGTTCGTCTTCGTGTACCACCGCGCCGGCGGCATGACGGACGCCGACCGCGCGACGGTCGAGCGCCACTACAACACCCTTGCCAAGCGGTACCCGCCGAAGGCGACGGCGGCGGCCGGCGAGGACGACGAGGGCTCACCGACGAGCCCCTCCACCGACCGCAAGGCGATGATGTTCACCCTCGAGGTGAGCACGGCCTACGGCGCACCGGAGGACATCGTCGGCCCGTTACGTGACGCCGCGAAGGACCGCCCCTCCGGCCTCGAACTCGACGTGACCGGCCCGGGCGCGATCGACGGCGACATGGAGGCCGTCTTCGACGGCATCGACGTGCAGGTCCTCCTCACCACCATCGTCGTCGTCACGCTCCTGCTCATCCTCACCTACCGCAGCCCGGTGTTGTGGATCATCCCGCTGGTGGCCGTCGGCGCGGCCGCACTGACTTCGATGGGGACCGTCTACCTGCTCGTCAAGGGCTTCGGCATCGTGGTCAACGACCAGAACTCGGCGCTGCTGACGATCCTGGTATTCGGCGTCGGCACGGACTACGCGCTGTTGCTCATCGCCCGATATCGGGAGGCACTGCACCACCACGAGAACGTCCGGGTCGCGATGGTCCACGCGCTGCGCGGCGCGGCGCCGGCCATCGTCGCGTCCGCGGCCACCGTGGTCGCCGGCCTGCTCTGCCTGCTCGTCGCGGACCTGAACAGCACCAGCGGGCTGGGCCCGATCGGTGCGGCCGGCATCCTGTGCGCGCTGGTGGCCATGCTGACGCTGTTCCCGGCGGTGCTCGTGGTGTTCGGCAGGCGGATCTTCTGGCCGGCCATCCCGCGGTTCAGCACGGCCGTGGAGGAGAAGCCGGGGCTGTGGGGACGGCTCGGCACCGCCATCAGCCGCCGCCGGTGGGTGGCGACGCTCGGCTCGCTCGGAGCCCTCGGCGTGCTCGCCCTCGGGCTGGCGGGCAACACCGGCGCCCTGCGGGAGCAGGACCAGTTCCTGTCCGCGCCGGAGTCGGTCACCGGCTTCACCGTTCTCCGCCAGCACTTCCCGGAGCTCGGCGGCCAGCCGATGACGGTCTTCACGCGGCCGGCGCACCAGGAGCGGGTGCTCGACATCGTCAAGGACACGCGCGGTGTGGCCCTGGCCGTCCCGGAGCAGACCAGCGGTGGCTGGGCCAACATCTCCGTGTTCCCGAAGGACGCGCCGGACACCGTCGCGGAGTACGACACGATCAAGCGGGTGCGCACCGCCGTGCACGCGGTGAGCGGGGCGGAGGCGATCGTCGGCGGGCCGAGTGCGGAGAACCTCGACACCGAGGTGACCACCAGGCGCGACGAGAAGCTGGTGATCCCGCTGATGCTCGCCGTCGTCCTGATCGTCCTCGGGCTGCTGCTGCGCGCGATCCTGGCCCCGCTGGTCCTGATGGCCACCGTGATCGTCTCATTCGCCGCAGCCTTCGGCGGCAGCGTGTTCGTCTTCGACACGATCCTCGGGTTCAAGGGGATCGACTATTCGGTGCCGCTGCTGGCATTCCTGTTCCTGGTGGCGCTCGGCGTCGACTACAACATCTTCCTGGCCAGCCGGGCCCGGGAGGAGACCGTGCGTCTCGGCACCAGAGAGGGCATGCTCAAAGCCCTCTCGGCCACCGGTGGCGTCATCACCTCGGCAGGCCTGGTCCTGGCGGCCACGTTCGCGGTCCTCGCCACACTTCCGCTGGTGATGCTGATCGAGGTCGGGTTCCTGGTCGCCTTCGGCGTGCTGCTCGACGCCCTGCTGGTGCGGTCGGTCCTGGTGCCCGCCCTCACCCTGCTGATCGGCCGCCGGATCTGGTGGCCGAGCCGGCTGTCCCGTCCAGCGGCGGAGCTGCCGGACGGTCAACAGCCGCTCGCCGACGACGAGGAGCCCGCGCTGCAACGGTGAGCGCGGCGGCACGGACGAGATCCGGGACGGGGCCCCAGGCCCGTCCCGGATTTCTTTCATGGGCCCGACGGTCGCCGCCCTTTGGTCCTGCGCCACGCGCCGGGGCTGGGGTCGGCGCACCGCGGTGTCCTGTCCCGACGGTGAGCCGCGCGGGGCCATGCCCGAGGGCCGCCGTCCCTTGTCCTGCGCCGCGCCGCCGGGGCGGGTCAGCGCACCGCGGTGTCCTCCCCGGCGGTGAGCCGCGCGATCGGGGCGGGCGGGGCCGCGGCCGGAAGGTCGACCCGGAGCAGCGCGCCACCGCGTGCGGAGCGGGCGACGGTGGCCCGGCCGCCGTGGGCGTCGACGACCCGCTGCACGATCGACAGCCCCAGACCGGATCCCGGCAACGCCCGGGCGCTGTCGGCACGGTAGAACCGGTCGAACACCCGCGGTACGTCGGCGGCGTCGATGCCCGGTCCGGCGTCGTCGACCTCGAGCACCGCCGACGCGCCCTCGGCACGGAGCCGGACCTGGACCGGCTGGTCCGCGGGGGACCACTTGCCGGCGTTGTCGATGAGGTTGAGCACCGCCCGCTCGAGCGCAGCGGGACGCCCGCTCACCCACACGGAGGTCACGTCGAGCGCGACCTCGATGTCGGGCATGCGGGAACGCGCCCGGGTCGCGGCGGCCACCACCACGTCGGCGAGGTCGAGCACCTCGGTGTTCTCGTCGCTGACGTCACCGCGCGCCAGGTCGGTCAGCTCGGCGGCAAGGGTGCTCAACTCGGCCACCTGGGCGCCGAGATCGTTGAGCAGCCGGGTCCGGCTCTCCGCCGGCAGTGCGCTGTCCAGGGTGCCGCGCCGATCGAGCCGGATCAGCAGCTCGGCGTTGAGGCGCAGGCTGGTGAGCGGGGTCTTGAGCTCGTGGGCGGCGTCCTCGGCGAGCAGCCGCTGGGCCCGCCGGGAGTCCCGGAGCGCGGCGAGCATGTCGTTGATCGACTGGATCAGCCGCCGGATCTCCCCACCGCCCTCGTCCGGGATGTCGGCGTCGAGATCCCGGGTGTGCGCGACACGTACCGCGGCGGCGGTCAGCCGGTCGATCGGTGCCAGCCCGGTCCGCGCCACGGTCCGCCCGACAAGGGCGCCGCCGACCACGCAGAGCAGCCCGATCAGCAGCATGCCAAACCCGAACCGGTTGATCGGGCTGTCGTCGACGACGTGGGCCACCTGGACCGCGCCGTCGCCCGCCCGCAGCGTGTAGATGAGGTAGCCGTCGTCGTCGCTGTCGTTCGACTCCATCAGGTCGGCCGACGCGCCCTGCGCCACGCGCCCGGCGTGCTCGCTGACGGGGGGCAGCGCGGGTTGGCCGGCCGGCGTCCGGGTCGAGCCGTCGGGCAGGATGACCCGCACCAGCCGACCGGATCCGGGATACGGCGGTAGCTCGACCTGCGCCAGACCGGCGCGCTCCGCGTTCGTCGCCAGGACGCGGGAGTCGGCGCGCAGCTGATTCTCGGCGGTGTCCCGCAGCTCCCAGTCCAGTAGCTCGCTGGCCACCTGGAAGGCCACGAACACGCTGACCGCGATGGCCGTCGCCGCGATCACCGTCAGCCTGGTCCGCAGGGACCGCCGGCGCCACCATCGGGTCAGCCGGCGCGGTTCCCGGCCGGCGGACCTGCTCACGGAGGAGTCTCCCGCAACGTGTATCCCAGGCCGCGCAGCGTGTAGATCAATCGCGGCTCACCCTCGGCCTCCATCTTGCGGCGCAGGTAGCTCACGTACACCTGGAGGTTGTTGGCGGTGGCGCTCATGTCGAAGCCCCAGATCGCCTCGAACAGCGCGTCGCGGGTCAAGACCCGGGTCGCGTTGCGCATGAGGACCTGCAGGAGGGAGAACTCGGTCCGGGTCAGGCGCAGCGGCCGCCCGCCCCGCCACGCCTCGAACCTGTCGGGATCGAGCCGGACATCGGCGAACGACAGGATCTGCGACTCCCCGTCGGTCGGCGTGCGCCGGCGCAGCAGGGCCCGCACCCGGGCCAGCAACTCCTCGGTGGCGAACGGCTTGGGCAGGTAGTCGTCGGCGCCCGCGTCCAGCCCCGCGACCCGGTCGGAGACCTGGTCACGGGCCGTCAGCATCAGCACCGGCAGATCCCGACCCGCGGCCCGCAACCGCCGGCAGGTCTCCAACCCGCCGAGGCGGGGCATCATCACGTCGAGGATCAGCAGATCCAGCGTGTCACCGCCGGCCCCACCGAACCCGTCGAGCACGGCGAGACCGTTGGCGACGGTGCTGGTGTCGTAACCCTCGACCTGGAGCACCCGCTCCAGCGACTCACGGATGGCCACTTCATCATCCGCGATCATGATCCGCACGCCGGCCCGCCCCCTTCCAGTCGATGTTTTTGCCGCTCACTGTCCCCGATCAACCTGAGGCCAGGATTAGAGCGTCGCTGGGGACCGCGCTCTTACGGATACCTAAGAAATGGAACCTACTACGAGCATCTGCCCCGCAGTTCGGAGTCGCGGGTGTACTGGGCGATGACCGCGGTGATACTGCGTCGGCTGACCGGGGCGACCACATCGGCCTGGCGCACCGCATGACCGGCGGGGAGCTGACGCTCGGCGCGGTGCCGGCGCGGCTGGAGGAGCGGGAACGCGAGATCACCGCACAGGCCGAGACGATGCGGGAACAGGTCGCGCAGCTGACCGCACAGCTCGACGAACCCGGCCGGGCCGCCGAGGAAGTCCGGATCACCCGCAAGACACTGCTGGGGCTGCCGGACCCCGGGCCGCCCGCGCCGCCGGCACCGAAGCTGCCGGATCATCCGGCCTACCAGCAGATCATGGCGGTGTTCACCGCGGCCGACCACCCGCTGCGGGCCCGGCAGGTGTGCGAGGCCATGGACCTGGCGGTCGCGCCCAACAACATCAACAACGTCCGCCTCAGGCTCAAGCGGCTGGCCGGCCGCGGGATCCTGACCGAGACCGAGCCAGGCTTGTTCACCCAGCCTCGGCCGTAGCCGACCGACGTCGCCACGACCTGCCCGCTCGTCCCGCACGAAACGAAGAATCGGGCATCAGGTCTCATACCGCCCTCTGAAGACATCTTGGCCAACGACATCGGTCGTAGAAGGCTCTGCCCCGACTGCTGGGGTGGAGCCATCGTGCGTTGGAAGGGGAATCCGCTGCGCGCGGGTTCGGGACCCCTTCCTGGGCTGGCACAACCGGCCCTGCGTCGGCCAAGCCTGTCCATCCGGGACGTGTTCGGGACACGTTCGGGACGCAAGGATAGGAACAGACCGACAAAGGCGAAGGGATGCCGACGCGGCAGTCGAGTACCGGGCGGGCATGCCGGCGCCAGGCCGCGTCCAGGGGCGCGTCGACCGTGCGGTCGGCGGGGTTGGCCCGGCGCTCGCATCCTGGTCTCGCCCGTGGACCTCGTCGCCGAGAGCAGACAGCGTGTTTCCGCGCGCCGAAACGACGGCGGAGGAGATCGCGGCGGCCGGGCGGCGATGGCATATCCGTACATGGACTACGTACTCCTACCGACGTGTCCCTGACACCTGTGCCGTTTTCTTGGATTCATGACGACACCGAGCGTGAAAGCGCAGATGCCGAAGAGTGTCAGGCTGGCGTTGGTGGGGGTATGGGTCCAGGCCGTGCTGAACCTGGCGGTGGGATTCCTGTTGCTGGCCTTGGTGAACGACGCGGCGGACCACGGTCAGGACGAAGGGGCCGGGCTGCTCCGGTTCCTGGCGGTGCTGTCGCTGCTGATGGCCGGGGCGCTTCTGCTATGCGGCGTTTTCGCGGGCAAGCGGTCGAACGGGATACGTGTCACGGTCATCGTTATCGAGGCGCTGAGCCTGCTGAGCGGTGTGCTGGGCCTGCTTCAGGGAAGCGGTGTCTCGGTTCTCCCGGGCATCGCCTTCGCCCTCGCCGTGCTGCGGGGCTTCAGCACCGTGGAAGCCACGAACTGGTTCGACCGATGAGATACGTACCGAGGCGCATACCCGGGCCGAAACACTCCGTCGTGCCTGTCGTCGCGGCCCTCGCCGTGGCCGTCCTGTTCACCGGGGGTTGTTCGAGCGCCCACGGCACCTCCCTTTCCGGGGATCCGTCCGAGAGCGCGACGGGGGTGTCCGAGTCGCCGAGCCCTTCGCCGACCCCGTCTCTCACTCCCCCGTATCCGACCGGGGCGTCCGGTTGCCACGACAACACGGGGTGGACGGCCGAGGAATCCAGGGACTGGGTTCGGAGGGTCGTCGACACGCCCAAGGAGAACTATGTGGGCGAAGGGCTGAGGGTTGTCAGCCTGCCGGGGTACAACGGACCGCTCTGCCGGAAGATCACCGTGCAGGTCGAGTTCTGGAAGCTGGTGTACGGAGTCGCGAACGGCGCCGACGGCGAACGTCTCTCGGACGGGACGCGACCCGCCTATTACTTCGACATCCGCCTGGGGAAACGCGTCGAACTCCATGTGGACGCGAGCGTCGAGCGGAAGATCGCCCTGCCTGCGTCCCTCTACGCGACGGACCGCAGTCCCTGCGAGGGCGCCCTCCTCTCGATCACCGTGGGCAAGCCGCTGACGAGCAGGGAACTGCCCGAGGAGGTCGAGGCCAGCGGCGAAGAGAGCCGCTGGGACAGCGCCACCGTGGACTTCCGGTCGCAGCGGGTCGCCGACTACGAACTGTCCAAGCCCTCGGCACCGCAGGTGTGCAGCCCGGACGGCAAGCCCACCGCCGACCCGGCCGATGTACCCACACCGGGCTCCCAGCCGACGGACCTCTACCCGACAGACCTCTACCCGACGCCCGACCGCAGCTTCGACATCGACGACGTCCTCCGCTCTCCCACGCCCTGAGCCCTTCGCCGGGTCCGGGCGTGCACCGACCTTTTCACCACATCAACGGGCCCTGTCGCAAGGCCAGTTCGGCAGGGCCACCCGACCTCACCTTGGGGGAAATCACATGCGTATACGCACCGCGGCCACCGTCCTTTCCGGCGCCCTCGTACTCTCGGCGCTCGTTCTTCCGGGCGCCGCCCAGGGAGCGGAGCACCCCGGGGCGGCGACGGACCTCAGAGCCTTCGCCTCGCAGAGCGTTCAGCCGAAGGACGCGCTGGGCGGCACCACCTTCAAGAACGGAGTCGTCAACAAGGGCAAGGACATCGTTCTCGGCGTGACGGGCAAGAAGGCCGTTCCCGTCACGTTCACCGCCTTCGACGAGGAAGGCCTGGCCCTCACCATGGCGTTCCTGTGGCAGGGCACCGACAGTTCGAGCACGGACACCATCACCGGCGCCCTGGGGACGGACGACAACCCCGTCTGCACGGAGACGACGGTCGAGGGCGGCTACAGCTACAGCTGCAAGGCGGTCTTCACCATCGACCCCGCGGTCGACTTCAAGGACGGCAACGGCATCGCGGGGCCCTGGAAGCTCTTCCTGGGCGCCTACGACCTCTACGCGAACGCCAGTGCCGACGACGACGTCGCCAGGACCAGCATCAAGCGTGCCGCCAAGCTGACCGTCAACGCCTCCCCGGAGCCGGTGAAGAAGGGCAAGACCATCACGGTCACCGGCAAGCTGACTCGCGCCGACTGGCCCACGGGCAAGACCACGGGCTACGCGACCCAGCCGGTGAAGCTGCAGTTCCGCAAGAAGGGCAGCAGCACCTACACCACCCTCAAGACGGTCAAGACCAGCCGCACCGGCGCCCTGAGCACCACCACCAAGGCCGGCTCCGACGGCGACTACCGCTTCGTCTTCGCCGGCACCTTCACGACCGGCTCCGCGACGGCGCCCGGCGACTTCGTCGACGTCAGGTAGGCGGCTTCCCGGCCGGGACCGCGGTGGCCGGTTCGCGGAGGCTCACCGGTCACCGCCGAGGGCGCCTGGACCGGGCTCAGTCCTGCTCCGCGCGGGCGTCCCCGAAACGGCTCCCGGCGCGGCGGCGGGCCATCAGCGTGGCCAGGGCGGTACGCGAGGAGACCCCGGTCTTGCGGAAGGCGCGGGAGACATGGGTCTCGACGGTACGCCGGCTGACGTAGAGCCGGTCCGCGATGGCCTGGCTGGTGAGCCCCTGCGCCACCAGCTCGGCTATCTCCAGCTCCCGGGCGGTCAGGGTGGCCAGCCGCTGGGTGAGTTGGGCGCGTTCCGGGGAATCGTACGGAGCCTCGGAGACGTCACCGGGCGGACGGTTGGCGTCGGCGAGGCCGACCAGCATTCCGCTGCCGCCCGCCTCGGCGAGCCGGCGCCCCCTGAGCCAGGTGTGCGTGGCGCCCCGGCCGCGGCCCGCCGCCGCTTCCAGCGGGGCGCCGAGCAGCAGGGAGTGGGCCTCCCAGAAGACCGCGCCGCAGCGGGCGCTCTCCGCCGCGGCCTCCGCGAACAGGTCCGCCGCCGCTGCCGTGTCCCCCTGCGCCAGCGGCAGATGGGCGATACTGCGCAGCGCGGACGCCCGCTGCATCGGCAGCCCCAGTTGTTCCGCCTCCTTGTGCGCCCGCTCGGCCCAGCCGCGAGCCTCCTCGGACCGGCCCGTCACCAGTGCGGCCGTGACCAGGATCTCCAGGTAGAGCGGACGCATCGAGGGCTGGATCCGCTGCAGCTCGGGACCGCCCGCCTGGAGCGTCGCGTCCCGGGCCCGGACCGGATCGCCGGCCATGAGCGCGGCCCAGCCGAAGATGCACCAGGCCGTGGAAGCCCACCAGTCGACCCCGGCACCGGCCGCGGCCACCGCCTCCTCGGCGACGGCGAGAGGGCGCGGATCGCCCGGCGGGCAGGCGGCGACGAGTGCCGCGGCCTTGCTCGCCAGTACGAACGCGAGCATCTGGTCGCTGCCGATCCCGCGGGCGATGTCCTCGGCCTGGTCGGCGAGTTCCAGCGCCGAGGAGACCCGGCAGGTCTGGACCCGGACATGGGACAGGCACAGCAGCAGATGGGGCACGACATAGAGCTGGCCGCTGCGGCGGGCGATGTCGAGGCCGCGCTCCGCGTGCCGCTCCGCGTCCGGGTAGTGCTCCAGGAAAGCCTCCGCCCAGCCGAGCCGGGCCAGTGGTTCGCACAGCGCGGTGAGGTCGTTGTCGGGCAGGGAGTCGACCAGGGCGGCGGCCTGCCGGGCGAGTCCGTGCGCCGCCGTCATGTTGCCCTCGTACGCTTCTCCCAAGGCGGCGACGGCGAGGACGCCCGCCTCCCCGACCTCGTCCCCCGTGTACCGGGCCGCCGCGAGCGCCCCCTCGACCTCGCTGCGCACCTGGGCGTACGAGGTGTCGCTGTCCTGGGGCGCGGCCGAGCCCAGTTCCAGGCCGAGCCGGACGACGTCGGCCGGGGCGGGGTCGCGGGCCAGCTCGCGGCGCAACAGCGCGACTGCCTCGGTGCAGCGCCCCAGATGACGCTCCACCAGCGCGCACAGGACGACCGCGCGCACTCTGAGGCGGTCCTGGTTCTCGCCGGTGGCCGGGCCACCGGGTGACCGCCGCGGGGTGGCGATCAGCTCCTGGAGCAGGTCGCGGCTCTCGCGCAGGCCACCGCACGCGGCCAGGGCGCGGGCCCGCCTCAGGACCAACTCACGCCGCCGGGCAGTGTGTTCGGGAGTGTGCGGAAGGTGGCGGAGTGCCACATCGAGCCAGTGGGCGCAGCTCGCCGGGGCCGTTCGGGCGGTTCGTGCGGCGGCCTCGTCGAGCACGGCCACCGCTGCCGGGTCCCAGGCGGTCAGCGACTGTTCCACATGGTGGGCCCGCTCGGCGGCGGAGGCACCTGCGCGGGCCAGTTCCTGCGCGGCGAGCCGGTGCATCTCGACGCGCCTCAAGAAGGGTGTGCTTTCGTGGACGAGGGTTCGCACGACCGGATGCCGCAGGGTCAGCAGGCCCTGCGGGGTGGAGCGCAACAGGTCGCGGCGGGTGAGAGCGTGGACGTCGGCGGTGAACGCGGTGCCGGAGCGGCCGGTCACCCGGCTCACCATCGCCGGGGTGGCGTGCTCGCCCAGTACCGCCACGGCGTCGACGATGCCGCGCTGGGAAGGGGCGAGCACGGTGAGTTCGTCCAGCAGCAGGGTGCCGAGTCCGGGCGGCGCCGAGGACTCGGGCGTCATACCCCCGCGGTGGGCCTGAAGGAGGGTCAGGAAGTAGAACGGGTTGCCCTCGCTCGCGGCGTACAGCGCGGCGGTCTCGGCGGGCGGCAGGCCGGGGCCGGCCAGTTCGGCGCAGTCGCGTGCGCTCAGCGGTCTCAGGCCGAGTCTGACGACCGTGCCCGTGTCGAGTTCTCGGGTGAGCCTGGCGGCCAGGGACTCGGGACTCTGGCGGTCACGGCGTGTGACGGCCAGGACGACGGGGGCGTGCACGGGATGGCGTACGAGATGGTCCAGCAACTCCAGTGACGCGGGGTCCGCCCAGTGCAGGTCGTCGAGGGCCAGCAGCAGCCCGGACGGGGCGGCGAGCCGGGCGAGCAGGCCGGCCGTGGACCGGTGCAGTCCGAAACGGTCGACCGCTCCGCTCCGCTGGAGAAGGGGCGCCACCGCGTCGGTCTCCTGGAAGCCGTCCAGGGCGTGCGGGTCGAGGTGGGCGAGCGCGTCGGTGAACACCTGGAACGGCACCTGCCGCTCGTACTCCGTGGCTCTGCCGCGCAGTACCGTCATTCCGCGTCGGCGCGCCCGCGCGCAGACCTCGCCGAGCAGCCGACTCTTGCCGATGCCGGCCTCACCGGTGATGTCGACGAGCCGGGAACGGCCGCTGTCACGGAACTCCTCGCCCCGTGCCGTGCCGCGCGTGCCGTCTGCCGCACGGTCGAGCAGCGCGTCGAACCGGGCCAGTTCGACGGAGCGGCCCAGCAACGGAGCCCCGTTTCCGCTGTCCCCAACTACCCCATCCGCTCCCACAGTTGCCCCCTTTGTCTCTACATCCCCTCACATATCATTCTCTCCTGTTGATCGTCGTAACCCAGGGGGTGGCCGACGCGCGGTTACCCGAACGCGTCGAGCAAGGTCGCTTACACCGCGAGTGGGACATGGCCCGCGGCTGTCGCTGTGGTAAGCGTCCAACTCATCGACCTTCAGGGGCCATTGAGGGGCCACCAGGACAGGAACACATCGACAGGCACCACGTCGTTGACCTGCGCTGGGGATCGGTGACCGCTGGAGTTGCATCCTGATCGTTGCCCACGCCCTGTGGCCTCAGTCCGTGGTTGTGGCGGTGAGGGGGGTGAGTTGGTGGATGTCGTGGCGGAGCCGTAGAGCTGTGATCTCGGCTTGGTCCGGGGGGCCTGGAGTGTTCAGGAGGTCGGTGAGTTCCTGGAGGTAGGTCTCGTGGCCGGCCGGGGACACGAGGAAGAGCATCCGGGCGGGTTCGGCGCCGGGGTTGGAGAAGGCGTGGGGGCATCCGGCGGGTACGAACATGAAGCTCCCGGGTCCGCCCCGCAGCACCCTCGCGCCGGTCTCGGACTCCCAGGACCGCCAGTCGCCGGTGGCCTGGGGGGTGGGGCGGAAGGCGAGCAGGTCGAGTTCGCCTTCCAGGACGTAGAAGACCTCCTCGGCCTGGTGGTGCAGGTGCGCTCCGACATCGAATCCCGGCGCGACCTCGGCCTCGAACGTCGACCAGGTCGTCGACTGTTCCGCACCCGACTTCATGGTCATGGTCTGGATCCGGCGGCCGCCACCGGGCGGCAGCAGCAGTCCATCGGTCATGTCTACTCGTTTCAGGGGTTCAGGGCTTCCATCCGGTGCTGCGCAACCAGGTTCCGAGGTTCATCAGGCCGGGGTGGTGCTCCCGCAGGGCTGAGATGTCGGGCAGGCCGGCAGCCCGCGGTGCCGAACTCGTCGCCTTCCTCGTGTGCCCGTCCTCCCTGGGGAGGACGGGCAGGGTGCGGTGTCAGCTGCAGGTCCGGTGGTCGTGGCCGGCGAGTCGCGGCACACCTCTCGTGCGGTCACGTACCGCGTACAAGCCCCCTGGGTCAGTAGAGCGCGATCGAGCTCACCAGGTCATTCCAACTGCCGCTTCCCATGTACCCGTCGGACTGCCACGGTCCGACGTCGGCCTGATCTCCCCAGCCACCGTTGTCAACCGCGAAGGAGGTGTAGCAGCTGCCGGTCTTGTAGGAAGAGGTCTGGTCGTTGAAGTACCAGCGGTCCAGGTTCTGCCAGTAACCGCTGTCGTAGAACGACAGGATCCGGCCGTCGGGGAAGGGGGCCTGGTTGAAGTTGGCGTGCTCGTACAGGCGTAGCGGGGTGGAGCAGTAGCCCTGGGCAGTGCGGGGGCTTGCGGTCCTGGCCTGTTGGGCGGCCTGTGTGTCGCTCTCCTCGGCGGTGCGGAAGCAGTTGATGACGCCGCGCTGGATGTTGCAGGCCTTGGCAGCGCCCCAGTCCTTGGACAGGTCGATCGTCTTGCCCTCGAAGCGTGCGAGGGTCGACGTCCCGGCCGCCTGGGCGGTCGGTGCTGTGACGGTGGCGCTTCCGACTGCCAGCGCGAATCCGCCGAGCATGATGCCTGCCTTGGCAAGGATTCTCTGCATTCTGCTTGCTCCCCTGATTGGGTCGGTTCGAGGCATGGCGGAGGCAATTCCTGTGCGGGTTGTTGTGCGTCGCGCTCTTTCCTGTCCTGGACCACAGTGCGCGGCCGACCGTCGGCGAACCTTGGACAGACGTTGAATCCACTGGTCGAAGGTGCTAAGCCAGGGTGGGAACTTGAGACTCGGGGGCGTGCTGTGACGGTTGAGTTCGATTTACTCGGCAGCGTCGAGGCGCGTGTGGACGGCCGAATCGTTGATCTGGGTCATGCCCGGCAGCGGTGTGTGCTGGCAGTGCTGCTTGTGGACGCCAACCGGGTGGTCAGGGTGGACCAGCTTGTCGAGCGCGTCTGGGCCGACCGTCACCCGCAGCGGGTCAGGAACACGCTCTACGGCTACCTCTCCCGTCTGCGGCAAGCTTTGGCCATCGCCGACGGGGCGGATATCGTCCGGCGATCCGGTGGTTATGTCCTCGACGTCGAGGCGACCGCAGTGGATCTGCACCGGTTCCGTGATGTTGCCGCACGAGCCCGGGCGGCCGTGCGGAACGAGCAGGACGAGCTGGCTGCAACTCTGTTCGGGCAGGCACTCGGCCTCTGGCGGGGAGATGCCTTCGCGGGTCTGGACACCCCTTGGATCAACGCCCTCCGCGACGCGGTCGACCAGGAACGGATCGCGGCCGAACTGGACCACACCGACGTTCGGCTCCGCTGCGGTCACCACACCGGACTGTTGGCCGAATTGGCCGCCAGGGTCGAGACACACCCACTGGACGAACGACTGGCGGGCCAGTTCATCCTCGCCCTGCACCGCTGTGGCCGCCCGGCCGATGCCCTCAACCATTACCAGCAGGTCCGGCTGCTGCTGGCCGAAGAATTCGGCTGTGACCCCGGCCTCCCGTTGCGGCAACTGCACCAGCAGATCCTCACCACCGATCCCGCGCCGAACGTCCCGGCCGCCGGGCGCGCTCCGAGATCCGCACCCGCTCTCGTGCCGCGCCCGTTACCCATGCCCCCGCCGGTGCGCACCCCACGGGACGGCGCCGACCTGGCCGGCCCGCCGAGACCGCAGCGTCCCCGGACAGGGAGCCACCTGGTTGGGCGGGCAGCGGAGTTGACGGTCCTCGACGGTGCGATCGAGGATTCCTTGGCCGGTGCGCCAGGGGTGGTCGAGGTGGTCGGGGAACCGGGTATCGGAAAGACACGGCTGCTCGGCGAGCTGGGCGAGCGCGCGAGACAGCGCGGTTTCGTGTCCTTGGCCGGCCGCAGCGTGGAGTTCGACCGGGCTCCGTACGGTGCGTTCGTGGACGCCTTGGACGACCACCTCGGCACGGTGGACTTCCCTCGGTTCCGTCACGACGGGGCACCGCCCGGCACGTTCGCCCTGCTGAGTACGGTCTTCCCCGCGCTCTGTGATCGTTTCCCGACCGGGCCGGATCCGGTGACGGTCGAACGGTACTGGTTCCACCGGGCGGTGCGAACGTTGCTGGAGACGCTGAGTGCCGACGGGGGGCTCGTGCTCAGCCTGGACGACCTGCAGTGGACGGATGACGGTACAGCCGAGCTGATCGACCATCTGGTACGGCACCCGCCGAGGACACCGCTGCTGCTCGCCCTCGCCTATCGGCCCCGGCAGGCTCCGCCACGACTGGCCGCGGCACTGGCCCGGGCGGGAACGGAGGGAAGGCTGGCCAGGGTCGAGTTGGGGCCGCTGTCTCCGGCCGAGGGAGCGGAGCTGTGCGGGGCCAGGCCGGATCACTGGCGTTTCCGACGGCTGTACGAGGCCAGCGGCGGCAACCCGTTCTACCTGGAGGCGCTGACCCGGAGCACCGGGGACGAAAGCCTGCCGGCGGTGCCGGCCGTCTCGGCACCTGTCGCCGGCGAACTGCCGCAGTCGGTGCGGGCCGCGCTGCTGGAGGAGCTGGGAGGTCTGTCGGCCACTGCGAGGGTCTGTACACAGGCGGCCGCGGTGCTCGGCGACTCTTTTGAAGCCGGCATGGTGGCAGTCGTGGCCCAGACCGGTGAGGCACAGGCCCTTGCCGCCCTGGACGAGGTCGCGGAGCGGGACCTCGTACGCCAGGTCGGCTCCACGCGCCAGTTCCGGTTCCGCCATCCGCTGGTGCGGGCAGCGGTGTACCAGGGGGCGGGCGCCGGCTGGCGGATCGAGGCGCACACCCGGGCCGCGGACGGCCTGGCTCTGCACGGCGCACCGCTGACCGCCCAGGCGTCGCACGTTCAGCGTTCGGCGCGCGTAGGAGACGAACACGCCGTCGACGTACTTGTCCGGGCCGCCCGTCAGGTGATGACGATCGCACCGGCCACCGCCGCGCACTGGACACAGGAAGCCCTGCGGTTGCTCGGCGAGCAGAGTCGACTGCGGCCCGAACTGTGGCTCCAGCAGGCCGATGCGCTGGGCATGGCAGGACGACTGCTGGAGAGCCGCGACATCCTGCGCACGGCCGCGACCCTCCTGCCTGCGCAGGCCCGGGGCCGACGGGCCCGGGTGACTGCCCTACGAGCCACCATGGAGTGGGCGCTCGGCCGGTACGAAGAGGCCACGGCTCTGCTGCTGCGGGAGTTGGCGGACCACGAGGGCCAACTGCAGCCCGAGACCGCCACTTTGGAGTGGGGCGTCGCGGTGGTGGCGCTTCGTAAGAACGACTTCTCCACGGCGATCGACTGGGGCGAACGCGCCTTGCGTTCGGCGGAACGTATCGGCGACCCGCCGCAGACCACCGCGGTCCGCGCTCTCCTGGCCCTGGCGCATACCTTCGCGGGCGACGCTCGGGCGGCCGACTACCTCGACCCCGTGGTGGAAGTGCTCGACGACACCGACGACCAGGAACTGGCCGGGCAGATGGACACGCTCGTCATGACGGGCTGGACGGAGATGCTCCACGGACGCTATGACCCCGCACTGCGCCATCTCCGCCGCGGCCTGGAAGTGTCCCGCCACACCGGCCAGAGCCTCGTGCTCGCCGATCTCTTCGCCGCCTCCGCCTACGCCTACCTGTGGCTCGGACGCCTGGACGAGGCGGCGGCCTACGCCGACGACGCCCTGGAGGCGGCGTCACTCGTCGGCAGCAGCGAGCCGCGCTCGTTGGCCGAGGTGGTGAGCGCGGCAGTCCTGATGTGGCGGGGAGACTTCGTCGGAGCACTGAAGATCTGTGAGGAGTCACTCTCTTCGGCCGGCCCCGCACCGGGCGCGCACCGGTCGGCGATGGTCGGGATGCTCGGCCAGACGCTGCTGCTCAACGGCGATCCGGAGGGCTGTGTCAGCAAGGTACTCGAAGCGGGCGGCGGCCCGCGCCTGCTCGGGTTCGAAGCCCCGGTCCGCCCGATGTGGTTCCGGCTCCTGGCTGTCGCGGAACTGGCCCTGGGTGACGTGGCAGCTGCCGAGACGTGGGCCGACCGAGCAGTCGCTGCCGCGGGGCTCGACCTGGCGCCCGGCTGGCGCGGTTTCGCGTTGCAGGCCCGCGCCGAGGTACAACTCGCCCGGCAGAACCCGGCGGCGGGTCCCACCGCGTGCCAGGCCGCTGCCGAGTTTCGCGCGGCCCGGATGCCCCTCAACGAGGCCATGGCCCGGCTGACCGCCGGTACCGCGCTGTCCGCCTCCGGCCGTCAGGCCGAAGCACTCGCCGAGCTGGAGCAGATGAAAGCCTTGGCGGATACCTGCGGGACCCTCGCTCTGTCCGAATTGGCTGATCACGAACACCACCGAATCGCCGTCCAGCCCCCGCCTCCGGCAGCTGGTACGACACCCGGCACATGACGTTCCCGAACAGCACAAGCTCTGGTGGAGCACGTTCTCGCGGTATGTCCTGAGCTTCTCAGGGGCGCCGCAGGGCGTAGGTGTTCCAGAGTTCGCCGGCGAAGAAGCGGCCGAAGCGAGTGAGTGCCGCGGTGCCGTGCGGGCCCGTTGTGCGGAACGTGGTGAGCAGGCGGGCGAGATCGGTGGCGCCGAGACTCGCCGTCCCTGTGCCCAGTATTCCGGCGTCGGACCCGCCCTGTTCGTGGACGTGTCCGTCCAGGATGCGGAAGGCCAGCCTGGTCGTGTCGGTCCACAGGCGGGCCGGGGTGCCGGGCGCCAGGTCCTTGCGGCCGGTGAAGGTGCGGGGGTGACCGTCGGCGTCGGTGAAGTGGAGCCGGTAGCGCATCGTCCGGCAGCCGTCCTCGAACAGGCGGACGCTGCCGTGCAGGACGGGCCGGCGTCCGCCGAAGGAGGGGCTGTCGATCCAGCCGTCCGCGCGCGCCTCGTGGTCCGGTTCCTCCAGGAAGGCGTCCACGTCGTCGGCCGTGACGGTGAGCCGGAACGCGAACGGTTCGGTCCGGGACCCGTCCGCACCGGGTGCGTAGCGTCCGCGCAGTTCCTCCGTGAACTGGAGAGAGGTGCGGCGGGGGTACGTGCGGTGCGCGACCGCTCGTGGAGCGGCGGGCCGGTGCTCCAGCAGGCGGGTGCACATGCGGTCGGCCAGGGCCGCGATGGTGAGGGCCGGGTTGGGGCCCACCGGGCCGGGCATCGCCGCCCCGTCCGCGACGTACAGGCCCGGGTGGCCGAAGACCTCGCCGTACGGATCGCAGACCCCGGTGCCGGGGTGCCGGCCGATGGGGGCGCCGCCGAGCGGGTGCACCGTGAGGACGCGGTCCCGGTGCCAGAGCGGATGGTCGGCGTATCCGCCGCCGAGCGCGCCGGCGATCTGCCGCATGAGTGTGCGCGTCCGCTCGAACTGGGCCGCGCTGCCGCCCCGTACCGTCCAGGTGCTGTCCAACCGGCCGCCACGCATGCGCAGTTCGCCGTCCGGCACATCTCGGCCCATCCCGAGCAGCGGCAGGGACGTACCGGTGAATGCGCCGTCGCCGAGGAGCTCGGCGAACGCGCCCGAGAGGCTGGGGTCCGGGGCGCGGGAGATCCGGTCGAGCAGCCTCCCGGTCAGGAAGCGGGCCGCCCGGGAGACTCCCTGCGGTGCGTGAGCGCCTTCGACGAGCCACTCCACGAAACCCGGGTATCCCGCGTCCTGGATGTATCCTCCGCGCCCCGCGCCCGGTACGCCGTCCTGTTCGTCGGGCAGCCGGATGGAGCTGGTGATGACCGGACCGCGGCTGGGACGCATCGGCCGGGGCTCGTCGCCCCGCCTGGCCCGGAGCACGAACGCGAGGTGGTCGCCGTTCGTCGAGAACCGGCTGCCGATCGCGGGGCTCAGACCGGGCAGGTTCCGGCGGGAACGCAGCAGCAGCGAGACCGTGTTGTAGGTGCCGGCGGCGAGGACCAGACGGTCGCAGCTGATGGTGTGGAGCGTTCGGGAGGTACGGGGTGATCCGGAGGTGTGGGGTGATCCGGACGGGACTCCTCCGTCCCCGCGGCGGCCGTCCGGATCACCCCTTTCCCCTTCCCCTTCGCCATTCGGTCCGTGTCTTCCGTGTCTGACGTAGTCCACCGCGTATCCGCCTCGCGCGAGTGCCCGCACCGCGCGCACCTCGTGTCCGGTGCGCAGGTCGGCACCGTGGCGCCGGGCCGCCGACAGGTAGGTGTGGTCGAGGCTGTTCTTGGCGCCGTCGTTGCAGCCGAGGTTGCACTCACCGCACAGCCGGCAGGTACGGCGGCCGACCCCGTGCAGGTTGCCCTGGTCGGCGTTGACCAGCGGCAGGCCGGGCTCGGGGTCGGCGCCCGGTTTCGGGGCGAAGCTGATCGCGAGCGGCGGCCGTTCCGCGGTCAGGCCCAGCCGTTCGGCCGCTTCCCGCATCGCGTGCGCCCGGGGCGTGTCCGTGTAGCCGGGGCGGTCGAGGGGGTACGGGACCGGGCCGAGCATCCGCTCGACCTCGTCGTAGTGCGGGTCGAGTTCGGCGCGGCCGACGGGCCAGGACTCGTAGCCGCCGCCCGGCAGCGGCTGTTCGTCGACGAACCAGCGTTCGTCCTTGCGCAGCAGCACGTTCGCGTAGATGAGCGATCCGCCGCCCAGTCCGCTGGCGACGACGGAGTCGAAGGCGCGGAAGCTCCACACGTCGAACAGGCCGTGCAGGCCTGCCCGCGGGTCCCAGAACGCACGGCCGAGTTCGGCCGGGGAACGGGCGAAGCTGCCGGGAGGATAGGCGCGTCCGCGCTCCAGCAGAACCACCTCCTGTCCGGCCTCGGCCAGCCGGTACGCGGTCACGGAGCCACCGAATCCCGAGCCGACGACGACGGTCCCGACGTGTTCGGACGGGGTGTCCGAGAGGAACTCCGTCATCTCATACCGACCTTCGCCGCAGGAAGTCGAGGAGGTGCGGGAACACGTCCCGGTGCGCGTCCCGACCGATGATCGTGTCCACGTAGCCGTAGCCGGGGGCGACGAACAGTTCGTAGCGGTCGGGGTCGGCGGTCTCCCGCGACATCTCCTCGTGCTCCTGGACGACGGAGTCCCCGAAGACGCGGTTGTGCTCGCCGGTCAGGAACAGCACCGGTGGGCCGCCCTTGGCCGCCGCCGCGAGGTAGTCGTCCGGGAGGCGCGCGTGGCGCGGCTCGGCGTCGTCGTACTTCACGGCACGACCCGCTCGTACGATCCTGCCGATGTGCCGGTGGTAGCCCAGCCCGACAGGGCCGAGCAGGTCCGCGACGCGGTCGTGAGTGACGGGGTCGAGTCTGTCGTGGCTGTAGAGCGCGGGCCAGCCGGTGCCCCACATGAAACTCACCATGTGGCAGGCCGGGTTGTCGCACTCCGGGTGCGCCAGTGACACCAGACGGGCGAACATCCCGCTCCGGCTGAACCAGGCCGCGTCGCCGCTCCGCGGGTCCAGCTGGGACAGCCCGAGCGCGCCCTCGACGAGCGCGGGGCCGTACGCCAGCTTCCAGCGCGACCAGGCCGGTACGCGCATCAGCAGGCCGACCGCGCTGGTGACGACGCTGGTGATGTCCCGTACGGCGCCGGCGTACAGGCTCATGAGGAAGGTCATCGACCCGAGACAGTGCGCCACGACGTGCACCCGCCGTTCGCCGACATGCCGGCGCAGTTCGGCGAGCGCGGCCGGGTAGTCGTACAGGGCGATGTCGTCGAGGGTGTGCGCGTGCGGTTCCGTGTTGTACGGGAAGCGGTTGCTCATCCGCATGTCGAGCGTCCATACGTCCGCGAAACCGTTGTCGAGGAGGCAGGTCGCCAGATTCCGGTGCTCGGGCATGATGAACAGGTCGCTGGACGCGGTCAGTCCATGTACGAGGAGTACGACGTCGTCGCACTCCGCCCGGCGGAAACGGGTCAGTTGGAGGCCGAGTCCGTCGTCCGTGGTGACGGGGTGGACGGTGACCTGGGCGTCGGGAACGCCGGTCGTGGTGTGACGGGGGACGGCGGCGCCCTTCTGGATCGGCATGATTGTCTCCCCTCAGTTGGTCGACCGCCCCCACGACGGCGTCGGCGGCCAGGCAGAGGTCATCGTGGCGCTCCCGGCTTCGGCGTACCTGCGGAAAACCTGAAATCGGCAGGTCACGGCGCCGATGCCAGGTCAGGCTCGGTTGCCGTCGCTCTTCAAGGCGCCTCACCGCGGCGCTGCCAGAGGCCGGAGTCCCTGCGCGTTGGAACGGGAATTCGCTGCGCGTGGGTTCGAGACCCCGTCCTGCGCTGGCGCGTTCGGGACGCAAGGATAGGAACAGACTGGCAAAGACGATTGGATGCCGACACGCCTTACCCGCTCTGAGCAGCGAAAACGTCAAAGACGAGCGGAGATCGGCAAGGGTCGCCAAGATCCTCAAAGGACTCATAATCCGTCGGCCGTGGGTTCGAGTCCCGCCCGCCCCACCTCGGTGCCCTTGGTGCAGGAACGTTTTCACCTGGTGACAGCTGGTCAGCCTCTCGGAAACCGAGGGGCCCCTTTCGTCTCCGGTGATCGTTAGCTCGGCCGATGCTCGGACGAAGTGCAGACGATCAAGACATGGAGCGGCCCCGACCGGGACATGCGGACCGGCCGGGGCCTGGACCCGCCCGCCCCCGGATTCACGGGGTGCGGGGCGGGCGGTTCAGGGGTCAGGCGTCGTGCTGCCGGTGGGCCCATATGCGGGTCATGATCCGTAGGGCGTCCGGGTCGATCAGGTCGACGAGGCCGGCGTGCTCGCGGTGCGCCCACACGGAGCGGCCGGGCCCGGAGTTGCCGTGCTCGTAGGCGACCTCGACCGCGTCCTCGGGGTCGACGATGAGGCCGTCGCAGTAGCGGCACACGTGCAGGGTCGCGGTCATGACGCGTCCGCGATCGGCCGGTGGCAGACGCAGCGGCAGCGCGGCCGGAGAAGGATGCCCGTGCTGTGCGGCAGGGGGATGTCCTCGGTCTGGCGACAGTCGGCGTGCATGGTCTTGTACTCGGGCCGGAGGGCGACCGCGCACTCGGCGGACATCCGCGAGGTGTCGTCGAGCGTGAACCCGGAGCCGCTCACCGGCCGGCCGCCGGGCGGACGCCGTTCAGGTTCTCCCAGTGGTCGCACAGGGCGTTGAGGACGCGGGCGAGGCGGCGGGCGTAGGCGACATCCCCGCCCGGGCCCAGGCTCGGCGAGGCGCGGAGCTTGCCGCGGGCCTCGCCGACGCAGGCGAGCGCGCACTAGCGGGGGATGCTCTCCTTGTCGAGCCTGCCGGCGGCCCGTGCCACCTCGGGGGCGAGGAGTTCCAGGTGCCCGCGCAGTGCCTCGGTGAGCGTGGCCAGCTCGTCGGCGGCTGGCGGAAGCACGTCCGGCGCACCGTCAGGGCCGAGCAGCAGGGCGGTGCTGGTTCGCATCTCCTCGGTGTCAGGTGGGCGGGAATCCTGCTGTTCAGCAGTTGAGGGTGAGGCTGTAACTTGCCTCATGTCGACGCTCCTTCACGGTGTCGGCCACGCCCCGGGAGTCCTGACCGACTCGCCGGGGTCTTGCCGTAACTGCCGACGCTAGGAGCGCGGTGTGTACGCGATCCAGCATTGTGCAGATCTGTGCGCACACCACCATGCGTAGGAGCGGTGGCCGGTTTGTCACCCTGACCAGCTCATCGGATCCGCAGACCCTGTTGCACAGAACTGCACATGACGATGCGGGAGGCAGCCATGCCGCTACTGTTCATCGGAATCGATCCCAACACGGGAGACCACGAGAGTCCGACCGTGTGGGTCGACCAGGAGAAGAAGGAACTCGTCTTCCAGGGGTTCAAGCCTGACGCGGAACTCGAAGCGGAGTGCGCCGCCTTCGAGGTTCCCGGTCACGCCAAGGGGATCCCGGACCACGAGGCAGTCATCCGTATCCCGGCCAGGATGGTGCACATGATCAGGGAGGCGTGCGATGCCGTCGAGCACACCGGCGACGTTCACTGATCTGCTCTCCCGAAGCCAACACTCCGCCGTCCACCTGGAGATGCGTGACACCTACGCCGTCGACTACGAGCAGGGCCCGTTCGCGGACTGGAGGAACGGATACCGCCACGACCCGGCCAACCGCGACTCGTGGTGGCGCCCGTGGCTCGACCTGATCCAGGACACTGTGGCCCGCGGCGTCGTCGTCCGGCGGGCCCGGATCGTGTCCGAGCCAGTCAGCGAGTACACGCGTTTCCTGTACGACGGCACCTTCACTAACGTCGCCAGCGGCGAGCACGTGCGCTGGTTGCCGCGCCGCCGGGCCTCCGACATCGCCCTGCCCGGCAACGACTTCTGGCTCTTCGACGAGCAGTGGATCTACTGGAACCACTTCACAGGAGACGGCGCTTCGGTCGGCGGTGAGGTCTCAGACGATCCGACCGCCGCGAAGCTATGCGCTGAAGCCTTCGAGGCCGTATGGGGGCGTGCCGTCCCACACCACGAGTACGAGATCCACTGACAGAAAGCATCGGACAAGCCAGCTCATGTCCTCTCCTCCTCCTCGTCCGCCCAGGCCGCGCGCGAAGTCGTTGCCCAGCGACTGCGCGACCTTCGTAAGGGGGCAGGGCTGACGGTCACCGAGCTGGCCAGCCGCTGCAGTTGGCACCACGCGAAGACGTCACGCATTGAGAACGCGCGGACCGCACCGTCGGCAACCGACATCCGACTGTGGTGCCGTGCGGTCGGAGCGCAAGACCAGGCAGAAGACTTGATCGTGCAGTCGCTGCACGCTGAGTCGATGTACACGGAGTGGCGCGACCAGGTACGCAGTGGCCTGAAGCAACTCCAGGACAGCGCCGTCCAGTTCTTTCATGAGACGCAGCTCTTCCGCGTCTACTCCTCGTCTCTTGTGCCGGGCCTGCTCCAGACTGAGGGGTACGCGGCCGGGATCCTCGGTATCAGTGCCCGGTTCCGGGACCTTCCGGTCGACGACAGCGCGGAGGCCGCGCGAGCGAGGGTCGACCGGTCACGCGTGATCCATGAGCCAGGGCATCGTTTTGTGTTCCTCGTCGCGGAGGCGGCGCTGCGCTACCAGATCGCGGACACTGATGCGATGGCCGCACAGTTGGGCTACCTGCTCACCGCCGGAGCGATGCCGCAGGTGTCGCTCGGCATCATCCCCATGGCCGCGCTGGAACGAGGCCAGTGGCCGCGCGAGACCTTCCACGTCTACGACGACAGTCTTGTCTCCGTCGAGCTGGTGTCGGCCCGAGTGAAGATCACTCAGCCATCGGAGATTGCCCTGTACCTCAAGGCGTTCGAGCAAATGCGCGGCATGGCCGTGTATGGGGCAGAGGCGCGAGCCCTAATTCTCAAGGCGATCGAGGCGCTGAACTGACCCCGATCATGCCGAAGCGCCCCCTGCACGGCCAGCATGACCGTGCAGGGGGCGCAGTGTTGTTCAGCGGCCGAACAGGGCGACGGCGCCCGTCGCGGCCCCGGCGACACCGGCGAGGACGCCGATCGTGGGCAGGGGCCAGCGGGCACGTTCCAGGGTGCGCAGCCGGGTCTCGTGGTCGGCGACGTCCTTGCCCAGGTCGGTGAGTCCCTGACCGATGCCGTCCAGCTTTGTCTCTACCCGGGTCAGTCCGTCGCTCAGGGATCTCAGCTCCTGGTACATCTGGGCGCTGCTGATGTACACGCCCGCAGGGTCGGGCGTCGTCATCAGCGGCCCTGACCTGTCTGCCGGTTGGGCACGGCGTACGTAATGCCCCAGGCGCCGAGGACGGCGAGCGCGATGGTGACGCCCTCCCCGGTGGTGAGCACGTTGTCCTGTACGGCGGTGACGGCCGCCGTGGTGCCGGCGGCGATACCGGCGACGATCGACTTGGCGATGCTGGAGATCTTCATGGGTGCCTCCTAGTTGGCGAGTCGCGCGGCGAGCTTCGCCGCGACCTTCTCGGCGATGGCCTCGGCGAGCGCCGGGTTCGTGGCGAGCGCCTGGACCTGGGCGTCGGTCAGGGTGACCGGGCGGGCGACGACGGCGTCCGCGACGGGGACTGTCAACTTTTTGGTGGAGCGCGGCTCGGCCGGCGGAGATCGCCGAGGAGTTCAATGGACTGCTGCGTGATCCTGAGGTGCGCGCGATCATCGCGCATGACGGCGGCCAGACGGCGCTCGGTTACCTCGACCTGATCGACTTCGAGGCGATCACTGGTGACCCCAAGCCGATCCTCGGCCACAGCGACATCTCGCTACTGCATCTGGTGCTCTACGCGCGCACGGGCCTGGTCGGCTTCCATACCGACTTGGCCACCCCCGGACTCGGCGGCCATTGGCAGGCCGCGCCCGCAGCGCACCAAGCGGTGCTTGAGAAGCTCTACTCGACGCTGCTGACCGGTACGGAACCGATCGGCGCGCTGCCAGCCACCCCGTCATGGGAGTGCTGGCGTGCCGGTCGTACCGAAGGCTGGCTGATCGGCGGGGTGATCAACCGCATCGTGCTGGCGCAGGCGACGCGTTTCGCGCTGCCGCTCAATTGGTTCGACGGTGCGGTGCTGTTCTGGGAGGAGACGGGCGGCCAGGCATCGTATGTGTGGAGCTATCTACAGGTGCTGCGGCACAGCGGCATCCTCGATCGGATCTCCGGCATGGTCGTGGGCGTCCCGTACGCGATCGACGGGCTCGGGACGCCCGACGTGTCCCCGACCCTCCGCGAGATAGTCTTCGACGTCCTCGGCGACCGTGACATCCCGGTCCTGGGCAACGTCGAGTTCGGACATGCCGGCCCGAATCTGCCGATGCCCGTCGGCATCCGTGTCGGCCTGGACGCGAGGCAGCGGACATTGTCGCTGCTCGAGCCGGCGGTACGGCGGCCGCACGCGATGACGGAACCGGTCGGCTGAGCAACGCGGACCAGTGAGCCGAGGGTTTGTAGAACCAGCCGTAAGGACCCCGCCCAGGGGCGCAGTGAAATCATCGAGGGGGACCCCGCCCGTCTCACGCTCGCTGTGGGCGCCGCCCTGCTTGGCACCGCGGCGTTCGCGACGCAGGACACAGTCGACTCGAAGGCAGCACTCGACGGCATCGAGGATCTGGCGTATCTCTCCATTATGACGTCAGTGGTGTATGCTGTCAGTGTAATAAATTGCAGATGGGGGACGCGTGCATGGCTTGGAAGATCGTCGTGGTCGAGCCGGCTCTCTCGTGGCTACACAGCCTGCGCCGCACTGACCGCGACACCCTGATTCAGGTCAGCCAGGCTGTCACTGCCCTTCAGGAGGAAGGTCCCGCGCTGGGTCGGCCTCTGGTGGACACGATCAAGGGCTCGGTGCTGTCGAACCTCAAGGAGCTCCGCCCCGGCTCGGCGGGGGCCACGGAAGTGCGGTTGCTGTTCGTGTTCGACCCGGACCGCCAGGCCGTGATCCTGGTCGGCGGTGACAAGGCGGGCAACTGGTCCGGCTGGTACCGCGTCGCGGTGCCCCAGGCGGAGCGGGCATACGCGGAGCATCTGAAGCGAATCGATGGAGAGGACGGGGCACGATGACTGATCACCTCAAGGACCCGCAGGCCGTCGCCTGGGAAGGCCTGGCCGAGGACTTCGCCTTCACCGATGCCGAAAAGGACCAGATCCAGAAGGGGGCGCAGGCGATGGTCCTGGCCTCTCGCGTGCACCGCCTCGCCGAGTTGCGGAAGCGGCAGCACACCACACAGGTTCAGGTAGCCGAAGCCATGGGTGTCACCCAGGCTCGCGTCTCACGCATCGAGAAGGGTCAACTGGAGCGCAGCGAGGTCGACACCCTCGCTGCCTACGTCAAGGCGCTCGGCGGCAAGTTGAAGATCGTCGCTGACTTCGGTGACGAGACCTACGTCCTCGGCTGACTCGGTCGACAGGCTGCGCCCAGGTCCTGCGCAGTCCGGTGGACAGATTCGCCTCGTGACGTCAGGGATGATGCTCCACCCCGGTACAGGGTTGGAGCATCATCGCGTCGGTAAGGCGCTGCGCTGTGTGAAGGTTCCAGCCTCTTGGCTGAACTGGGCGGACGCGGCTGCTGCTGTGGTAAGCGTCCAACTCGTCGACGCCCAGGGGCCATTGAGGGGCCACAAGGACAGGAACAGACTGACAGGCGCTGTACAGGTCTGACACGGATCGGCACGTCTGACCTGCAAGAACGGCGTCAATCGGCACTGATCGGCAAGAGCCGCCAAGATCCTCAAAGGACTCATAATCCGTCGGCCGTGGGTTCGAGTCCCACCCGCCCCACCTCGGTACCCCTCGGCAGGCTTCAGACCTGCGGAAACGTCTCATTTGGCGTGCGGATTCAGGGCTTTGGGCCAACGGGTGAATGTTCGACGGGGAAACCGATCGCTCAGGTCTCGTCGGCTGTAGGGACCGCGCGTTGCTGGTCGTGTGTGGCCGCCCAGGTTGCCAGTAGGCGTAGGCCGTCCTCGGAGGGGGTGCCGGGTTCGGCGCCGTAGGCGAGGAGGGTCAGCACACCCCGCGCCCAGCACCCCCGCTCCGACAACCGCATGCTGTTCACCAGCGTCGCCGATATCTACGCATTCGACGCGTTCCACCAGGTCGAGACGCTGCTGACCCAGCCGCTTCTCATGGTCGCAGGCAGTGACGCGGGCTCCCTGTGGCAGGCCGAGCAGCTCCTGCCCCGGGTGAACAGCCCCAAGGAGCTGGCCGTCATCGACGGCGCCGGACACGTCTCCCTCTACGACGTCCCCGAGTGCGTCGACCAGGTGACGGCCCACCTGTCGCCGTTCTTCACGAAGTACCTCTGATCCCCCGCGTTGCCTCCTGTCTCGTCCCGCATCGGATTGCGAGACGTCAGTAAATTGCTGGACTGGAGGCCATTAATGTCCGGCAATCCAAGAAGACAGTGGGTCGGCGTCAATATCCGTGCGGCCCTGTGCTGTACTGGCGGCCATGAAGACCCCGGAGGCAGGAGCCGAAACCGTGCCCGCAGTGCCGCCCGCCGGGCGCCGGGAACGCAAGCGGCAGCAGGTGCGCGACCAGCTCTACGCCGCGGCGCTGCGCCTGTTCGTCAGCCAGGGGTACGAGGCGACGACCATGGACCAGATCGCCGAGACCGCCGACGTCGCCCGGGCCACCGTCTTCAACCACTTCTCGCAGAAGGTCGGGTTCCTCGAGGAATGGGGCGTCCGCCGCCGCGCCCGCGTCAACGAGATCCTCGGCTCCCAGCGCGCCGAGGACCTGCCGGTCGGGGACCGGCTGCGCCGCTACCTGAAGGAGATGGCCGACCTCAACGTCGTGTCCCGCGCCGAGACCACCGTCCTGATGGACGCCTCCGCGCGGTACGGCCGCCTCCTCCAGGACCCGTCCCTGGAGACCGAACTCGCCAGGATCGTCGAGCAGGGGCAGCGGCGCGGGGAGGTCAGGGCGGACGTCGACTGCGAGCAGGCCGGACAGCTGCTGGCCGCCTGCTACTTCACGACGATCCTGCGCTGGATCCGAACGGAGCCCGCCCCCTTCGACCTTCAGCAGCGACTCGCAGGCGCGCTCGGCATCATCCTGCGGGGCCTCCTCGTCGACGAAGCGGCCTGACCGGGCACCTCCCTGAACCGTGTTCAGAGCCCGGGCTTCAGCCACTGCCGTACGTGCTGGCGCGCGGTGTGCAGGCGGGACTTGACCGTGCCCAGAGGGAGGCCGGTGCGCTCGGCGATCTCGGCGTACTCCAGCTGACAGATGTCCCGGTACACCAGCGGCGCGACCAGTGTGGGATGGTCCCGTTCCAGCCGTTCGAGCGCTTCGAGGAGGTCGATGCGCGAGCCCGCGATCACGCTCGTGGTGCGCGGATCCGCCCGGTGGATCTCCTCCGCCGGCAGCGGTTGCTCGGCGGCCCGGCGCTTCAGGTCGCGGTACTTCTGGCGGGCGCAGTTGGCGACCACGGTGTGCAGCCAGGTGCTGAACAGGCTGCGCTGCTGAAACGTGGTGATCTTGCGGGCCACCTGTAGCAGCACGTCCTGGGCCGCCTCCTCGGCGTCCTCGCGGCAGGGCAGGAACCGCCCGCAGCGTCGGAGCACCTCTGGCCGGATCGCCTGGAGAAGGGTGTCGAGGGCCTGCTGATCGCCTGCCGCCGCGTGTACGGCGAGGGTCTCGGTGTCGACGGCGGGCAGCACGATGACTCCCTGGTAACTGGTAGTGACAGCACGGATTTTACGGTGTACACGCGTCACCAGGGCACGAACGGGCAGACCCGGCTCCCTTTCGGTACCCCCCTCGCCGCACGAACTCCCGCCGGGCGAGGGGTGTTCCTAGAGTCGCCGACGGCACCTGCGCCTCACCCTTCCGCCGCCCGAGCCTTGGGGAGAACCGACGCGATGAGCATCAGCGACGAGTACGAGCACGAGCCCGAGGGCTTCGTCCGGGCGCAGCCGGTGCCGAGCGCCGCCGCCCGGATCGTGCCGACGGGCGGAATCGGGATCGCCAAGGACCGGCTACGGGTGTGGAGTCGGTACGGCCAGCGGTTTCGCGGGGCGATGACTGTCGTGGAACAGGCCTGGGCGGAACGGGAGTTGACGGAACGTCAGAGAAGTCGGGGTCGTATGCGGAACGACCGGGTGGGCACGCTCGCCGATCTGGCGGCCGTCCAGCTGTATCTGACCGGGGAGTGGGCCTGGCTCGACGAGGCGCTGCCCGAGGGGGAGGCGGGCGCGCATCTGCCGCTCTCCCGGTGCGTCGCCTCGGGACTGCGCCGGCTGCCCTCCTACCGAGGGCCCGCCGTCGTACGCGGTGGTGCGGTCGGGGCGGTGACGGACTGGTACCGCGACCACCGGTTCGTCACCGAGAGCGGCTTCTGGACCGCGTCGTCGTCGCCGGCCGCGCTCCGTGAGGGCGGTCCGGGGTTCCTCGTGTGGTCCCTGACCGCCCGCCGTACGGCGGTTGTCGCCCCGTACGGCCCGGACCGGCTGGTCTTCCTGCCCGGTACCCGTTTCAAGGTGCTGCGGGTGACCGAGCTGCCGCGGCCCGTGGTGCTGATGCGGGAGCTGTTCCCGGAGGAGGCGGACAGCCCCGACGAGGGCGGGATCTCGTGGCTCGACCGGAGCACGGTGGAGGAACTGGACCGCGTGGTGAGCGCGCTGCGGGCCGCGGCCGGACCGTCCGTACCGCCGCCGGTCGGCATCGCGGGGCCGCGCGGCCGGCTGCCCGGGCTCATCGCCCCGGCGGAGACCGCGGCCCGCGCGGGCCGTTGAGACGAACCACTGGGGAGAGAGCGGTGCGGGTCATCGGGGCGGGCGTGGAGGAGACGGACGTGCGGTACGGGGTGACGGGTCCGGAGGAGACCGCGGAGGAAGTACGGGCCGCGGTGCGGAAGGCGTGGGAAGCCGGAGGAGCCGGAGGAGACATGGCCCGGCATCAGGTCTCCGTGTTGGCGGACCAGATGGACTGGTCCTGGTAGATCAGGTGGACGCTGCCGTCGGCCCCCAGACACAGGACCGCCCCGTCGTGGCCCTGGGTCCCGGTGTGCCAGAGCGACACACCGTCCTGGCTGAGCACGACGAGGTTGCCGTCGCCCTGCAGATAGGCCTTGTTGCCGCTGCCCGTCGTACCGGACGACCACCGGGCCTTGTCGTTCTCGTCGTAGACCACCAGATCGCCGTCGGTCTGCATCTCCATCCGGATCCGGTTGGTGCTCCAGGCCTGGCCGGCCGGGAGCCGCTCGTTCGGCTGGACGCACCGGGTCGTCCATTCCTGCGGCGCGGCGGAGCGCGACGCCGACGGAACGCTGCTCGCGGCCGTCACGGGCTTCGCGCCCTCCGTGCTCACGACGGTCCTCGTGACCTCGGGGGCCGGCGCCGCCGACCGGCCGGGCTTCGAGGCGCTCGGTGCGGCGGACGTGGGGGTGAGGGAGGGAGTGGGGGCCCCGGTGCCGGCGGAGGGCGAGGCGGACGGGGTGTCCGAGGAGCGCGTCATGGATTCCCCGGCGGCTGTCCGTGGAGTCGCGGCGGTGGAGCGTCCTGCGTCGTCGAGGGCGAACCGTCCCGCCAGGAGAGCGGCAACCACCGCGACCGCAGCCCCGCCCAGCAGGAACCGCCGTCTGCCCCCGCCCACGAGGTTCCGCAGGCGGGGTCTGCGGCCCTCGGCGGGGGAGACGGTCGACTGCCCGGCGATGGCGTCGAGTTCGTCCGCGAGAGCGGTGGCGCCGGGCCAGCGGCGTTCGCGGTCCGGCGCCAGGGCGCGCATGATCGCCTGCCCCGCCCGGTCGGGGAGATCCGTGCGGATCCGGGCGGGCGGGACCACCTTCCCGGGAGCCGCGGGCACGGCACCGGTCAGCAGGTGGTAGGCGAGCGCGCCGAGCCCGTACACATCGGCGCGTTCGTCGATCCCGTCATCCGGCTCGGCCTGTTCGGGAGCCATGTAACCGGCCGAGCCCGCGGCCATGGTGAGCCCCGACGCGTGGGCGAGGCTCTTGGCCAGCCCGAGGTCGGCGACGAGCAACTGGCTGTGCCGCGCGCCGAGTTCGGAGCGGAGCAGCATGTTCGACGGCTTGATGTCCCGGTGCAGGATGCCGGCCTCGTGCAGCACGGCCACCGCACGGGCGGCCTCCGCCGCCAGCCGCAGCCCCTCGTCCAACGGCAGCGGACCGTCCGCCAGCAGATCCTCCAGGGTGCCGCCGTCGGCGTACTCCATGACGAAGTAGGGGCGTTCGTCGGGGAGTTCGCCGATGTCGTGGACCTGTACGACGCGGGGGGACGCGGCCTGCCGCAGCAGTCGGGCCTCCGACAGGAAACGCTCCCGCATGTCCAGTCGCTGGGCCCAGTTGTCGGCCATGACCTTGATGGCGACCGGTGCTCGCAGCGAGTCGTCGTGTGCCATCCAGACGACTCCGAAGGCCCCGGAACCCAGCGGCTTTTCCAGCCGGTAGCGGCCGATGTTGTGGGGTAACTGCATGAGATCACCTTGCTGGGACGAGGTTACGGTCAGGTAGCGGGCGAGCGGCATTCCGGAATACCGGGGTCCGTACGCACCCTCCCGGCCTGCCGGTTTCCGACCGCCGAACTTTCGTCCCCTCCGCCGCATCCAATCAGAGCGAGCACTACGCAGCTGCACCCGCAGCAAGGACACGGAGGACGCGGTCACGTGGTTCAGTGGAGACAGGGCATCACAGTCGCCTTCGGGTGTACGGCAGTGCTGGTCGCGGGCGGAACGACAGGGGTCAGGGCCGCCGTCCCCCTGGCCCCTTCGGCCTCGGACGCGCTGCCGCAGATGCCGGAACAGGTGGGCGCGGACGCCGGGTGCACCCCCGCGTCGAAGAAGACGGTGACACCGACCCCGTGGGCTCAGCAGCTGCTCGGGCTGCGCCGGGCACAGGAGTTGAGCCTGGGCGAGGGGGTCACCGTCGGCGTCGTGGACACCGGAGTGGACACCCGTACGTCCGTACTGAAGGGCCGCGCCTCCGGTGACGGGAAGCGGGACTGCGTGGGCCACGGGACGTTCACCGCGGGCCTCGTCGCCGGTGCCCGGCGGGACGGGACCGGGTTCGCCGGAGTCGCCCCGCGCGCCCGGGTGTTCGGGGTGCGGGTGACGACGGACGAGGGCGCCACGACCGCGGATGCGATCGCCGCGGGCATCGACGCGGCGGTCCGGGGCGGGTCGGAGGTGGTGCTGGTGTCGGTGGCGTACGGCAGATCGAGCAAACGGCTGAGCGCCGCCGTGGCGTCCGCCGCACGGAAGGACGTGGTGGTGGTCGCCCCGGCCGGCGGCGGACAGCAGAGCGGCGCGCCCGCCTATCCGGCGGCCCTGCCCGGTGTCGTCGGCGTGGCGTCCGTCGGGGTGGACGGGGGCCCGTTCCCGTCCGGCCGCGAGGCCCTGCCGTCGCCGCCGGACCTGGTGGCGCCCGGGGACCGGGTGCTGAGCGTCGGCCCCGGCGGCGGGCACTTCACCGGTGGCGGGGACACGGTGGCGGCGGCGTTCGTGGCCGGGGCGGCGGCGCTGGTGCGCGCGCACGATCCGGGGCTGTCGGCGGACGCCGTCGTCGGCCGGCTGCTGGCCACCGCCGTGCGCCCGGCGGGGCCGGTGCCGGATCCGCTCGCCGGGTACGGACTGGTGGACCCGGCGGAGGCGGTCTCGGGGGTGGGGATGTCGACCGATGCCGATGCCGGTGCTGTGGTCCGGGAGGCCGGGGAGGGTTCCTACCGGGTGCCGGAGCCCCCTGAGGCCATGTCGGCGCTTCCCGCCTGGGGGGTGGCGGCGGGGACGGCGGTGATCGGCGTGCTCGCGCTGGCCCTGGGGGTGGTGGTGCCACGCGGGCGGGCGCGCGGTTGGCGACCGGGGTACCGGGACGAAGCCTGAATCCGTGAAGGAGCCGGACGTGAGGGGGGCCGGGGCACAGAGTGTGCCCCGGCCC
>NZ_JBSFMT010000071.1:0-56999 GCF_053599695.1 Streptomyces sp. NPDC000878
CCCAAGAACCTGAAGAAGCTGAAGAGGTCGTACGACCTGTGCGGTGATGCGCTGGTGGACTACTGGCCGAAGCTGGAGCGGGCGCAGGCGTTGGCCGACAAGGCGTTGGCCAAGGGGCGGGAGGCGCAGGCGGATCTGTCCTCCGCCAAGTCGCGTCTGTCGTCGGCCGATTCGTGGGTGACCCGTGCCGGCAAGGAGTCCGACAAGTACAAGGACGACCCGACCGGCAGCAAGGCGACGGAGCCGCCGGACGAGGCGAAGGTACGGGCCGCCACCCGGGACGCCCAGCACGCCAAGTCGGCCCAGAGCACGGCTCAGTCGGACGTCACCGGTGCGCAGTCCGCTCTGGACGCGGCGAAGAAGATGGCCGAGGACGCGCGGAAGATGCGTGAGGACGCGGCCGGTGAGGCGAAGCGGAGGATCGACGAGGCCTCCGATGCCGGTATCCAGAACCGGAGTTGGTGGGAGGAGGTCGGTGACTGGTTCACCGACAACTGGGACAGCATCGTCGCGGTGTGCAAGATCGTTGTCGCGGTTGTGGGTGTCGTGGCGATGATTATCGGGGGGCCGATTCTCGGGGCGATCGTGCTGATCGCGGCGCTGGTGGTGCTCGCGGACACGCTCTACAAGTATTCCAAGGGACAGGCGTCTCTGTGGGATGTCGGATTTGCCGCGCTGGACTGCATACCGGGGATGAAGGGGCTGACCACCCTCGGCGGGCTCGCCAAGGGCCTCAAAGGCCTGAAGGCGTTCGGCAAGACCGGTCTCAAGGGCATGGCCCTCGGGGTGAAGGGCATGGGCAAAGGCACTCGTGCCCTCGGGCGGCCGATGAAGAAGCTCTTTACCTGCGGTGACCCGGTCGACATGGCCACCGGTCAGATGGTGATGTCCGAAACGGATCTGACCCTGGACGGTGTCCTCCTTCTTGAGTTTGAGCGCCATCACCGCACGGGTCTCAGGTCCGGCCGCTGGTTCGGGCCCAGTTGGGCATCCACCCTGGACCAGCGGCTGGTCCTCGATGCGGGCGGTGTTCGGTTCACCACGGCTGACGGCATGATCCTCACCTATCCGGTTCCTGAGCGCGACGTGCCCGTGCAACCGGTGGAGGGTCCGCGCTGGCCACTGGAGTGGGAGGGCTCGGCGACCGGCACCATGACCGTGCGTCAACCCGAGTCCGGACTCGTGCTTCACTTTCGGCCGCTGTCCGGCCGCTCCGGCGCCGAGCTTCCGCTCGCCGCGATAACAGATCGCAACGGCAACACGATCCAGGTGGCGTACACCTCTGATGGGGCCCCGCAGGAGCTTGTGCACACCGGCGGATACCGCGTCGGGGTGACCACGGAACAGAATCGGATCACGGCCCTCACCCTCCTCAGCGATCCCGAACAGCCGATCCTCTGTCGCTACGCCTACGACACCCGTGGCAACCTGACCGGGATCCACAACTCCTCCGGGCTGCCCCTGAGGTTCTCGTACGACGAGCAGCACCGGATCACGGGATGGGAGGACCGCACCGGAGTCTGGTACCGCTACGCGTACGATCCCGACGGCCGTTGTGTCCGTACCTCCGGGACCGACGGCATCCTGGACTACACCTACGTCTACGACGCTGAGAACCACACCTCTGCCGCCACCAACTCCCTCGGGTACAGGACCACATACCGTTTCAACGACGCGTACCAGCTCGTCGCCGAGAACGATCCTCTCGGGCACACCACGACCCGTACCTGGGACCGCTACGACAATCTCGTCTCCCTCACGGATCCCTTGGACCGGACCACCACCTACGCGTATGACGAGGCGGGCAATACGGTCCGTGTCGTACACCCCGACGGCAGCTTCGCCGGCCACACGTACGACGAGTACGGGGAACTGGCCTCGACCACCGAGCAGGACGGCGCGCAGTGGCGGTACGAACACGACGACCGCGGGAACCTCGTGGCGCTCACGGACCCGGCCGGTGCCGTCACCACCTACACCTATGACTTGCGAGGCGCCGTCGAGTCGGTGACCGACGCGCTTGGCAACGAGAGCCGGGTTCGGAGCAACAAGGCGGGTCTGGCGACCGCGGTGACCTCGCCGCTCGGCGCGACTACGCGTTTCGCGTACGACGCCTTCGGGCGAGTTCGCGAGGTCGGCGAACCGGACGGGGGAACAACCGGGATCAGCTGGACGACCGAAGGACTGCCGACCCGGCGGAAGTTCCCCGACGGGACGGTGGAGAGCTGGTCGTACGATTCCGAAGGCAACATCCTTGCCCACACCGACGTACGCGGTGGGGTGACCCGGTTCGAGACCGCCCCCTTCGACCGCACCGCTGCCCGGACCGTCCCGGACGGTACCCGGATCGAATTCACCTACGACACCGAACTGCGCCCGGTCCGTGTCAAGGACGCTCAAGGGAACACCTGGTCGTACGAGTACGACCCGATGGGCAATGTCGTCCGGGAGACCGACTTCAACGGCCGGACCGTCACCCATGTGTACGACGCCGCTGGCCGGATCGCCGAGCGGACCAACGGAGCCGGCCAGACCGTCTGTTACGGCCACGATCTCCTCGACCGGGTGATCGAGCAGCGAGCCCCGGACAGTCGCGTCACGCTGTTCGAGTACGACCGGTCCGGTGCCCTCCTCCGAGCGGTGAACCCCGACGCCGAACTCGCCTTCACCTATGACGCGCACGGCCGCGTACTGACGGAGACGTGCAACGGCCGGGTGTTGACCAACGCCTACGATGCCGTCGGACGCAGGGTGAGTCGGCGGACTCCTGCCGGCGTCCTGAGCGAATGGCGCTATGACGCGGCGCACCAGCCTGTCGAACTGCGTGGCTCCGGCCGGACAGTGCGCTTCGGGTACGACGCGGCGGGGCACGAGACCCTCCGGTCCCTTCCGTCGGGTACGTCTCTGGCCCAAGAGTGGAGCGCCACAGGCCACCGTCTGGTTTCCCAAGCCGTACGTGGGCCGGGCGCGGCCCCGGAAAGCATCGCCCGGCGCTATGCCTACCGCTCCGACGGCCTGCCCAGTGCCATCACCGACGCGGTCACGGGAACCTCGGTGTACGAACTCGACGCGACGGGGCGTGTCACCGCTGTCAGCACCGGGGATCGCCAGGAGAAGTACGCCTACGACACCCTGGGAAACCTGGTCCGGTCGCAGTTGCCTGCCACTGCCGGGAGCCATGACGGCGACGTCCAGGGGCGGATGGCCTACCAGGGCACACTGGTTCAAACAGCAGGACGTTCCCGCTACGAGTACGACGGCCAAGGCCGCGTGGTGCGTCACACCCGCGCCCTCCTTTCCGGAGGATCACGTACCTGGCTCTTCACCTGGGACGCGGAGGACCGGTTGCGTGCCGTCACCACGCCGGACGGCCGCCGTTGGCGCTATCGGTACGATCCGCTGGGCAGGCGCGTCGCCAAGGAACTGCTTGTCTCGGACGGCGCAACGGCGGCCGACGAAACGGGAACCGGCGAACGTGTCGTCGAACGCACGGACTTCGTGTGGGACGGCACGCGGCTCGCCGAGGAGAACCGCTCGCGACCGGCTGAGGGAGACGGCGCCGGCATCACCACCTGGGACTGGGAGCCAGGCGGTGACCGCCCGCTCGTACAGCGCACTCGCGCTCAGGACGACTTCGATGAGCGGTTCTACTCCATCGTCACCGACCTCGTCGGTACGCCCACCGAACTGGTCGACGAGGAGGGACGGACGGCCTGGCGTCTCCGCTCCACTCTGTGGGGGCTGCCCCTGCCTGATCCGTCATCCGCTCCAACTGGCGGAGCGGACTGCCCGCTACGGTTCCCCGGCCAGTACTCCGACGCTGAGACAGGGCTCCATTACAACCATCACCGTTACTACGATCCCGGCACCGCGCGCTATCACAGTCCGGATCCGCTCGGCCTGGAGCCGGCTCCGCATCACCACAACTACGTCGTCAACCCGCTCGCCTGGATTGACCCGCTGGGTCTCGCGCCCTCGTGCAAGACCGTCGTACGGCATTACACGGACAAGAACGGCTACAACAAGATCATGGGAGGCGGTGGAAAGGACTCGATCACGCTGAAGGTGCCTCAGAACACCAAGAGCAAGAACACGGCAGCGGTGTACGCGACGCCGATGAGCCCCGCCGACGTCGCCAAGAAGCCCGGTGGGTTCAAGTCCTACCTCGGTCTTACCAAGGAAAAGAGCGAGTACATGATCGAGTTCGAAGCCGAGAAGAAGCTGTTCTCCGGCCGACTCAAGGGCGGCCGGGATCACATCTGGTTCTCCAAGAGCGACGTCACCATTCCCCGCGACTCGATCAAGTACCACGGTCCCACTTCAGGCTGGAAGCCCTGATCAGTACCCACGCCAGCGTGCACATATCGGCAAGGAATTTCGATGGATATCACTGGGCACTCGACCGACTTCGTCGTGGACTTGTCCTTCCCCGCGGCGATGCAGCGTTTCGTCCGGCGTCGCCACCAGCGAGTGCCGGGGCTGTTCTTGTACGGTGAACCGCTCACCGCAGACGCTCTGGCGAACTGGGGTCTCCCTGAAGCGGATGAGGAAGAGGACGACTACTCAGGCATCGTCACGTTCTCCGCGGGCCAGGAAATGGAGGACTTCTGGGAGGAGAACGGCTACGCGCTGGACGCCTCGGGCGAAGGGCCGTTCTCCGTGTTCTACCGGCTCCACGCGAAGGCGTTGCGGGCTCGGACCGTCGCCGGAGTGGAGTCCGAGTCGGCCGAGGGCGCGATGGCAGTGGAAGGGACGGGCCTTCTGTTGTCCGAGTACTTCGCCGTCAGCGTGCTCACGCCGGAGGACCCGGCGTCCGATCCGTTCTCGGCGGGCGTCCTGAGCGACTTCGTCGAGGCCTTCGGCCTTTCGGCGCGGTGAACTCCACGGGCATCCTCCGCCCTGAGTCGCGCACGGCTGCTCGGGCAGGCAGAGGGATATGCGGTCGATCAGGGAGGGTTCATGGGCATTCGCACCGTAGTGACGGGCTTCCGTGGCGCGGAGCCGCTTCCCGGTCTGCCCGATGCCTGGCACTGGTAGCCGGCGCCCGGCATCGACTTCGCGGGTGCGCTGTCCGCCGACGGGAAGCGGCTGCTCCAGCTGAGCGGCCGCAACTCCTACGACCAGGACCTGGCCGTCAGCACCCTTCGGTTCGCCCGTGAGCACGAGGGCGAGATCTTCGCCCGCAATTCCTTCCTGGGCGCGCTCGGCGGCTTCGAACCGCCCGCCGGACACCGCTTCGACGCGGTGGTGGGTATCGCGCCCGAGGTCCACCGCTTCTACTGCGTGGAGAATCCGGCCCTGACCCCGCACGTCCGGCTGACCTTTCCGGCGTACGTCTGCGCGTTCTCCGGTGACGAAACGCTCGACGAGGCCATCACCAGGTACCGCATGCTGCGCCTGAACCATCTCGGCCGCGACCCCCTCCCCTTCCTGAAGATGCGGTACGCCAACACGCGCACCCGGGGCAGGAGCACGAACCCCGGCCGCGGCTTCACCGAGCCGGCGCGGCTCGTGGAGGAGCTTCGGCTGATGGACGGCGGAACCGGGAGCTTCGTCGAGTTCGAGAACCGGCACGGTGATGTGTGGCGTGCCGAATGGCACGGCGCCTGGTTCGTCGCCGAGTGGAACACCCAGAACGGCACACCGCGGCAGACGGAACTGGACGAACTCGTCGAGTTCGCCACCGCGAGGCTGTACGACAGGTAAGGAGGAAAGCCGGGTATGGCGTTCGAGGTCAACTGGCAAAGCGGCGAAGGCCTGCTGGGGCTCGATGACCCCGCCGAGTGGGATGCCGCGTTCGAGCGAGGCGAGGATCGTCTTGGTACGGCGGTGATCGGGTTGGCGTTCCAGTGTTCGCTGGAGGAGGCGTCGCCCCGGATCGTCAGGGCGATGCAGTTGCCGGACCGCGGCCAGCAGGGTTTCGCGTTCACCGCAGCAGGTCACGCGGCTCGACTCAATGGGGAGTTGACCCCGGAGCTGTACGCGGCCCTGCGCGCCGAGGGGCCCGGCGGCATCGCCGAGCACCCCATCAGAGACACGCTGGGGTTCGTACCGTTTCGGAAGCTGCCCCCGTGGTTCAAGCGGCGGTGGGTGCTTGTGACTGTGCGCAACAAGCTGGAGAGCTGGTGGCTGTGGTCCGGGCAAACGGTTGAAGACATCTGGCGGCGGCTGCGCCGACGCAGCTGAGATCGAGAGAGGCGGACATGGTGTCCGGGTGGGACTGGGACGGCGACGAAAGCCTGCTGCCCTTCGACGACCCCGCCGAGTGGGACGTGGCGTACGAACGCGGCGAGGGCTCACTGGGCTCCGCCGCCATCGGGCTGGCCTTCAACTGCTCTCTGGCCGAGGCTTCGCCACGCATCATCAGGGCGATGCGGTTGCCGGACCGTGGCCAGCGGGGGTTCGCGTTCACCGCGGCGGGCGTCGCTGCCCGGCTCAACGGTGAGTTGACACCGGAGTTGCCCGCCGCGCTGCGGGCGGAAGGCCCCGGCCACAAGAGCATCGCCGAGAACGCCATCGACGACACCCTCGACTACGTACCGGTCCGGCAGTTGCCGCTGAGAAATGGGCATCGAGGGCGAACTCGGGTTCGACGAGGACGAGATGCCCGGCGGCAGTGGAGGGGAACATGAGCAGCACCTTCAAGTACCGTTTCCAGAGCCTCTCGGTGGTCTGGCCGCCGACCTGACAGCGGAGTACGCCCTTCCGGGTGCCGACGACGAATTCTTCCTGCGGGTCGACCGACACGTGAGTCTGTCGCTGCCCCAGGGTGTCAGTTGGAGGGAAGCGGCTTGGCTCTCCTTCGGTCTGGCGGCGCATGCACCCGATCTGGCCCTCCGGAACCGTCAAGGAATACGCGTCCGAGTCACTGCTCTTGAGTTCCCCCTCGCTCATTTCCGGTCGGAGGTCGCGGCATTGGCCATGGACGGGTGGGTCCGGCAGGAATTCTCCCTGCCCGATCACGGGTTACGAGCTGTCTTTGACGTCGAGAGGAGAAGCTACGGGTTCCATTGGGGAGAGCATGCCGAGCCGTTCTCGGACGATCTCCTGAAGTAGATTTCGAGAGGGCACTGCTGAACGGCATGGGCGAGCAGATCGACCCCGTTTCGGAAGCAAGGCTCGCGCGAACGGCGTTCGGGCCGCTCGGGGGCGTGGTGGAAGTCGGCGGCAGGGCTCCGTCGTTCGGTCCGGTCCGGTCCGAAGGGAGATTTTCGTGGACGTCACAGGACACTCGACCGACTTCGCTGCGGACTCGTCCGTCACTGAGGCTTCCCTCATGAGGACTGCGGAGTTCCTCATCGAACTTGACGGGGAGATGCTCGACTATTTCCGTGAGATCGCCGAGGAGATGGTCAGTCGGTTCGGGATCTCCCGCGCCGAAGCCGTGGCGAGGATCAACTCGACGTACGAGGATGTCCAGATCGAGCCGTACCCAGACCTCATGTGTCATGAAATGCCGGAGTACTGGGCCTACGGTCTCTACTTCGAGCCACGAGACGGGCAGTTGCCGTACGGTGCACCCGGCGAGGATCTCTCCGCATGGGAAGTGAGGCCGGCTCCTTCAGCGGACTCGCATGTTTGGACGCTCAAGGTGTGAGCCCGAGCAGTTGCCGCCGACGAGTCGAAGGAGATGCGGTGCAGGGATTGCTGGGATTGCTGGGCTTCTACGACGAACTCGACAACAGCCCCGGGCGGCCGAACGGATCCATCCACGATGCCGTCCGGCCCGTCGGGGAGCCGGACGAGGCGGACTTGGTGGCCTACCTGGATGCAGGCCACGTCCTCATCGACGTCATGGAAGCGGGCCACGACGTAGTCACCGGGAGTGCGCACCGCCACTCCTTGGGCTGCTCATCACTGGTCACCGACGGCACTTGGCTCTGGCGCCTGGACCTCCCGCACTATGTGGAGACGCACCACGTCCTGCTCCCCGAGGCGTTCATCGAGCACGTGCGAGGACTGAACCATCGGATGCCGGCCCTCATCGCCGCGCAGTTCGCCCCCGCTGCAACGAAACCCTGCCCTTGGTCGGGTGGGCTTCGGCTGGCCCATGGCGATCGACCGAGGCGGTGCTCGAACCCGAACCACGAGCAGTGACCGGCAGCGGCGCCCCTGAGCCGACGTGAGGTCAGACGGCCGTGTGTGCGGTGTCGGCCTTCAGCGTCTCGACGAACGCGGTGAAGGCTCGGGGCGGGAAGGAGAGGGTGCCGCGCGCCGGTTGCTTGGAGTCGCGTACGGCGACTCGGGCACGCAGGTCCGCTATCTCCACGCAGGCGTTGCCCTCCGCGCCGCCGGAGAAGGTGGACTTCTGCCAGTTCAGGGCCTGAGCCATCGGGTGAGCCTCACAGTTCCTTCGACAGGCGGTGGATGAAGTCCCGGGATGCTGTGGGGTCCAGCGTCGCCTCCTCCACCTTACGGAAGAGCGTTCGAAGCGTCTCCAGTTGGGGTTTCGCGTCGATGAACGCCGTGCCGGTGGCGGCTTCCCGGAGCCCGGTGTCGAGTTGGGGTGTGGGACCGCCCATGTACATCATCGAGGCACCCGCGCCGCCGAAGCCGTCCTGGTCGGTGGGGATGACTCGCACGGTCACATGCCCCTGCTCGATCTGGTCCAGGATCTGCCGGAGTTGGGCGCGGGAGACGCTGCGGTCGGCCACGCGAATGCGCAGGGCGAACTCGTGGACGATCGCGTCGTACGGGGTGGGGTTGTCGCCCTCGATGACGGCGCGCCGCCGCATGCGTAGCTCCACCCGGGGCGTCAACTCGCTCTCGGGCAGCTCCGGGCGCATGTACCCGAAGACCGCTCGGGCGTAGTCCGGGGTCTGGAGGAGTCCGGGTACGTAGGTGACGACGACCTCACGCAGGAACGTGGCATGGTGCTCCGTCTCGGCCAGGTCCAGGTTCACCGGGGGCAGGACTCCCCGGTACTCCTCCCACCAGCCGCGCGTGCGATCGGTCGCCATCGCCGCCAGCGCTTCGATCAACGACTCGTCCGTGCAGGCGTAGTGGGCCGCGAGGCGGCGTACCCGTTCAGCACTGACGCCGACGACTCCGGACTCGATCTGGCTCATCTGGACGGAGTCGGCTCCGAGTAGCGCTGCGGCCTCGCGGGCCTTCATGCCCGTCGCCTCGCGCAGCCTGCGCAGTTCGGTGCCCAGCCGTACTCGGCGGGCCGTGAGATGCCTCTTCGGCGGCACCGCTTCCTCCTCGTTCCAACTACCTCGCGGGCATGCCCCGTTCGGGGGCCAGAGTACGGCAATGGGTTGCACATTCCTAAAGTTAGGAAATACCGTCAGTGCTGCGACGCACACGCTGCGGAATCACCGGACCCCCGGAAGCGCATCGCCCCGTCCTGCCAACTCCCCTCCCCACCACCGGAGTCAACGCATGCCCGAAACCGAAGGAAACGCCCCCACCGCGAACGAACCCTGGGAGTACGTCCTCCACATCCCGCACGACCTTCGCGCGGTCACCGTCTGTCGCCGTACCGTCCGCCTCGTCCTCACGATGCACGGCCTGATCCGCCTCACCGACGTCGCCGAACTCCTCGCGACGGAGCTGGTCAGCAATGCCGTACGGCATACGAAAGGCCCCGTCGCCCTGCGCCTGCGTATGCGGGACGGCTTCCTGAGGGTCGGAGCATGGGACGCCGACCCTGAGCCGCCCAATCCGCCGCCTTCGGCAGGGGAATTGACGCAGCTCACGCACCTGGAGGAGGGGCGAGGTCTGGCTCTGGTCAGTTCCTGCGCCGACCTCTGGGGCTGGCAGCCGCTGAGCAGGAGCGGCATCAGGGGCAAGTACGTGTGGGGTGACCTCGATGCGGCGTGACGCGTTGATCACGTCGGACAGGAAGGAGAGCTGATGGTCGGCTCGTCGCATGAGGCGCTGCATCGGATCTTCCAAAAGGATCCGGCGTTGCTGACACGTGCCTTACAGAGCGTGCTGCATGTCCCGTTTCCGGAACCGCGCGACTTCGCGGTGCTGAACGCGGACCTGACGGAGATCGAGCCCGTCGAGCGACGCGTGGACACGCTGTTGCGGGTGGAGACGGACGACGGGGCCTATCTCCTGGTTGTGGAGTCGCAGGGGAAGAAGGACGAGGACAAGCGCGGCAGTTGGGCGTACTACCTCTCGTTCCTCTACGCGAAGTACCGCTGTGAGCCGGTACTGATCGTCATCACCCAGAGCGCGGCAACGGCTCGGTGGGCGGCGGAGCCCATCCGGCTCGGCCTGCCCGGCTGGCACTCGCTCACGGTACGGCCGCTCGTGCTGGGCCCGGAGAACGTGCCGGTCATCACGGACGGGTGGGAAGCCGAGCGGGACGTACCGCTCGCGGTGCTCTCGGCCATGACACATGGCAGGGGCCCGCAGTCCGCCGCCATACTGGAATCCCTGGCTGCCGCTCTGCGGACCATTGATTCCGACAGTGCGGCTGTTTTCGTGCAGTTCGTCGACTCGTGCCTGGCCGATCCCCGGGCGAAGCAGATCTGGAGGGACCTGATGACGGCGATCAACTACTTCTGGCGGCACCCGCTGGCGGAGCAGGTACGGGAAGAGGGACGGGTCGAGGATTGTGCCGAGATGACTCTCAGTATTCTGCAGTGGCGCGGTATCCCGGTGCCCGACGCTGTCCGGGAGCGAGTGCAGGCCTGCACGGACCTGGAGCAGCTCAGAGACTGGGCTCAGCGGGCGGTCCATGCGACCGCCGCGGAGGACTTGTTCGTCGGCGATGACGATCGAACCTGACGAGGCTGCCGGGAGCATCGCGGACGACCGGACCCTGTGGAAGCTTCCTCCGCACATCTGGCACGAGTCGGCGCGCCGCGTGTGGCTGGAGGCTGCGGAGCAGGCATTCACTGAGGGCTTCGAGGAGGGTTTCCGGGCGAGCCTCATGCAGGGAGTGATCCTGCGTCTCTTCTTCTGGCGCGGGATCGAGGTACCGGAGCCCGTCCGTCAGAAGGTGCGCGCCAGCACCGATCTGGGTCACCTCCGAGTCTGGCGTGACCGCGCCTATGAAGTGGACGACCCGGATGACCTGTTCGCCGGCGGCGCGGGCTGATCTGCCCAGGCCGCCGGGGCCGCCCAGACTCGGCCCGCGTCACCGGTTGACCGACTGGATCTCCTGGACGTTGATGCCCTGCGTCGTCTCGAACGTCCCGTTCGGGAGATTGCCGCCGGTGCCGTCGCTGCCCTGCCAGGTGATCTCCCAGGTGACAGAGGCCCGGAGCTGGTAGGGGGTGCCCTCGGTGGCGCGGAGGTACGTGATCCCGCACGGCGGGGTTTCGGATGCCTTGCGAGCCTCGTACGGCGTACCGATCGAGCCGTCCTCGTTGATCGTGCAGTCGCCCGAGGCCGGGTAAGTGGTGGCGTCGGTCGTACCCGGGTCCAGGTGCAGGGCGACCGGCTTCGCCGTCGTCTCCGCCCACAGACCCGTGTTGGGCAGTTCGGCCCGGACCCTGACCTCCTGGAAGGTGCCCTTGTCCAGCCAGACCCAGGTAGGCAGGTTCACCGTGGACCTGGCTTCCGGCTTCAACTGCACCTCGGTCTCGGGGACCTCGATCTTGTTGTAGGCGTAGTCGGCCAGCGTCTTGGGCGTGGGGGCGTGGGCGATCTTGGGGATCACCCCGGCCGGCTCCCAGAACATGATGCGGTTGCAGTCCCAGGAGAAAGGGTCGGTGGTGTCCGCTGCGACACCGCGCCAGAAGTAGCCCTTCTCGCCCAGGTTGTAGTCGTCGAAGCCCTTGAGGGTTCCCGCGGTTCCATCGGTGGTGTCGTAGTAGTTGAACGTGGACTTGCCGTCCCGGAAGAAGTCCGTCCACAGCTTCGACCCGTACCACCCGATGCGGGTGCTGACGTCGCCCGAACCCACCGTTTCCGAGAAGGTCTTGAGCTGCTCAGGCGTGAAGCCCGGTTCGTACCAGCACGGTGGTGGTGTCCACGTGGTGTCCACCGACGAGAGGGCACCGCGCTTGCCGCCGGTCGGGCCGCTGACCTGGGTGACCTTGATGTTGGAGTAACTGGCGGAGGCGTACAGCTCCTTGCCGTTGGCGCCGCCGGTGGCGGGAGGAGTGGGAGGCGGGGGTGTTGTGCTGCCCGGAGTACCGTCGGCCTGTGCTGCTCCGCCGCTCCACAGGAGGAGGGCGGTGGCCAGGGCCGATGCCAGGTGCCGGGACCGGGTGGACGGCATCATGCCCCGCACTCCTCGACCTCACCCTTGACCTCGATGGCCATGGCTTTCCAGGCCTGGGAAGACCCGGACGGCGGGTTCATGAGCAGGGTGAACTTCTGGTAGCTGCTCGGGCTCTCCTCCGTGTAGAGGATTTTCCCGGTCTTGATCTCCTTGCTGTAGAACTTCGCCTGGTTTCTGCAGAAGGTGACGACGACGTTCTTGTTGCTCAACGTGGTGGCCTCCGCGTTGGAGTACTGATCGGTGCCGGTGACGGTCCAACTGCCCTTCACCCACGCCTTGATCTGAGACTTGGCGTACTCCGCGGCGGGTCCGTCCGAGTAGTACTTGTACGCCTGGTCCTCGGGGTCTTGCGCAGCGATGCCGTGGTCCAGCGCGCGGATGTAGTTCTCCGCGTCGGCCAGTGCCGCCGCGGACCGTGCGTCGGACGGCTTGGCGAAGTCGAATACGAGATCCAGGTCGTCCGGCACACTCACATCCGGCGCCCCCGCAGACACCGACGCCGAAGCAGAAGCAGCAGCCGACGCCGAAGCACTCCCCGCCCCCGATCCCGCCCCCTTGATGCCGCCCGGCGACGAATCCCCGTCACCCCCGCCGCATCCGCTGAGCAGAAGGGCCGCCGTCGCGGTGAGCGTGGTGATGGTGACGGTGACGGACAGGGTGTGGCGGGCCACAGCTGATCTCCCCCGAGGTTGGCTTGTGTGCGGCAGAGAACGAAGCTATCAGGGGTGCGTAGAGGGCATTTGTGTGCCGCCAGGGGATTGTGTGGGGACCGTGAGGAGTGTGTCGTGGCGGTTGCGAACGGTACGTGTGCCAGGCGCCGTCGGCACCCGGCGGCCACCCTCGACCCGGACTTCGCCCCACCGACCCTCACGTCCGAAATAAGATCCCGATAGGCTCAGCACACCCCCACGCCTCTCTCCGTACCCCACTCCACACTCCACACTCCACACGAACCCAGGACACCCGCCATGCCGCGACGCAGCACTTCAAGCCGGACGGGCAACCCGTCGGGAGGCCCGTCGGGCAGCCGGACGGGCGGTTCGCCCGAGCCGAGGAACCGGACGCCGCAGCCCCTGCCGAGGCGGCGGCGCAGTTTCGGTGACTTCGTCAAGGCGCTTCTCGCATTCGTCGCCCTCGCCGTCCTGCTCGTCGGGGTGCCCTACGCGCTCGCCCTGACCATCGGCTGGCCCTTCCCGGACGGGACCCCCTCCCTGGACTGGCTCCAGGAAGAGATCACGGTCAACACCTTCCTCGGTGTGCTCGGCGTCATCGTGTGGATCGCCTGGGCGCAGTTCACCGCGTGTGTGCTGGTCGAGATCAAGGCCGCGCTGTCCGGCGTCGGGATGCCGGGCCGGGTGCCCGGGGCCGGGCCCAGTCAGCTGCTCGCGCGGCAGCTCGTCGCCGCCCTGCTGCTGGTCGGAGCCACGGCCGCGTCCCTCACCCCCGGACTCTCGCAGCTCGGGCACAGCTACGACGACAACCAGCGGGGCACCGTTGCCTCCGCCCAGGCCACACCAGGCGGTTCACTGAGCGGGATCTTCGCGCAGCAGCAGGAGCAGGCGGCCACCACCGCCGCCGCCCTCGGTCAGCAGGCCGCTGACGCCGCCAGTCACGCGGAGGTCGGGGGACCCTCGGTCAAGGCCGGGGACACGAAGTACTACCGGATCCAGCCCCCCGAGGGCCGGCACCACGACTCCCTCTGGGAGATAGCCGAACGGCACCTCGGCGACGGACGCCGGTACGGCGAGATCTACCAGCTCAACAAGGACCGTGTGCAGCCCGACGGTTCACGGCTCTCCGAGGCCAGCCTCATCCGGCCCGGCTGGATCATGCAGATGCCCGGCGACGCCCGCGGCGGCGACCTCGTGGACATGTCCAGCACCGCTACTCCTGACGCCGGTTCCACCGTCTCCCCGCAGGTCGCGCAGCAGATCAACACCTACGCCCAGACCGGCGACCACGCCCAGGGCACCGGCGGCGGACAGCAGGGCGGCACCGCCTCCCTCGACACCAACACCACCCGCATCAGCATCCCCAAGCAGCAGAGCCCCACCGCGACCCCTGCCGTACATCACGAGCAGCCCGGGCAGCACGCAGCCGCGGAAACCGTCACCTCGGCCGAATCGTCCGACGCCGGTTTCTCCTTCGGCCTCCCCGAAGCCCTCGTCGGCGCCCCCCTCCTCGCCGCCGGTCTCCTCGGCGCCCTCGGCCGCCGGCGCCGCCAGGCCCTGTGGCAGTCGGCGCTCGGTGCGGTCGGCGGGCGGCGCGGTATGGAGCCGCCCACACCGACCGGCGCCGCCGCCGACGCCCAGGACGCCCTCCTCATCGGCGCCGACCCCGAAGGCGTACGCCTGCTCGACCGCTCCCTCCGTGGCCTCGCGGCCTCCCTCGCCGGTGAGTCCCGCCCCCTGCCCACCGTCTACGCCGCCTGGCTCAGCAACGGTGACCTGCACCTCCAGCTCGCCCAGCCCGCCGGAAAGCCCCCGGCCCCCTGGCAGCTCGGCCAGGACCAGACCTTCTGGCTGCTCTCCCGGACCGACGCCGAGCGGTACGAGGACGTCGACACCGCCGCTCCCTACCCGGGGCTCGTCAGCCTCGGCACGATGGACGACTCACGTCTGCTCCTCAATCTGGAGTCGGTCCCCGGCATCGTCTCGCTCAGCGGCAGCGAGTCCGACCGGGCCGCCGTATTCGCCTCCGTCGCCGCCGAGTTGGCCACCAACGGCTGGTCGGACCGCATGACCATCACCCTCGTCGGATTCGGCCAGGACCTCACCCCTCTCGCCCCCAACCGGCTGCGCCACCTCGACGACATCGAGGCCCTGGTGGAGACCATGGAGGCCGAGACCCGGCAGCGGCGCGGTGCCTTGGGCGCCGCCGGTCACGACTCGGTCCTCACCGGTCGTACGGGGCCTGCCCAGCACACCCGTTGGGCCCCGCACCTCGTCCTCCTCGCCGCCGAACCCTCCGCCGACGACGCCGTCAAGCTCGCCGAACTCGCCGCCGACGCAAGCCGGTTGGGCATCGGATACCTCGTCGGCACCGACAGCGGTGATCTGCCCGGCGCCGCCTGGGAGATGGAGATCACCAGCGAGGGCAAGCTCCTCGCGCCCCTCCTGGGCCTCGAACTCGACGCCCAGACCCTCCCCGTCGCCCAACAGCGCGCGATCGTCGAGCTGTTCGTCGACGCCGACCCCGAACACGCCCCGGACGGACCGGCGCCGACACCCCCCTTCCTCGTCGACATCAGCGAGCAGGGACGGCCCGCGGTGTACGCCCGGCTCGTGGGCCCGTACGAGATCATCGGCCTCGACACTCCCGACGGGGAGCGCAGCCCGCTCCAACACGAGGCGCTCGCCCTGCTGTTGCTGCACCGCGAGGGCGTGCACCCGCGCGTGCTCGCCTCCGCGCTCTGGCCGCGCGGCGTCACCGACGACGTACGCGAGGCCCTCCTCGACCGGCTGCGCGTCTGGCTCGGCACCGACCCCGACGGCACCCCTCGTCTCGCCACCGACGCCAACGGGCGGCTCACGCTCGCCAAGTCGGTCGTGTCCGACCTCGACGTGCTGCGCTCGCTCTACCACGAGGGCACGCAGGGCAGGGGCGCCGACAGCCGGGTCGTACGCGGGCGGCTGCTCACCGACGCGCTCGCGCTCGTACGCGGGCCGCTGCTCGCCGACCGTCCCGAGGGCCGCTACGGCTGGCTCTCGCACGAGATCATCGACGCCCAACTCCCGCTCCTTGTCGCGGACATCGGGCTCGCGCTCTCCGAGTTCCACCTGGTCAAGAACCGCGCCGAGCGGGCCATCGAGGCGCTCGACGCCGCGCTCAACTCCGCCCCCGGCGACGAGCGGCTGTGGCACGAACTCCTGCGCGCCACCCACACCACCGGCGACACGGACAAGCTCCAGCAGGTCGCCGCCGACCTGATCCGCCGCAGCGGCGCCCGCGGCCTGCCGCCGCGCACCGAGGCACTCCTCGACGAACTGCTGCCGACGTGGCGCGACGGCACAGCGGCAGTGGGATGAGCGTCGACCAACTGCTCGTTGCGGTCGCCGCGTTGTGGGGCGCGGCGGCCGGGACCCTCGTGCCCCGCGCCGCCTACCGGTTCTCGGTCCCGCCCGAGGAGCCCTGGCGGGACAGCTGTCCGCAAGGGCACCCCCTGGGCGGCTGGCTGGGCCTGTCCCGGTGCACGGCCTGCGCCGGTGGTACGGCGGAGAGGCCGGCCGGGGACGCGGGGCACCTCGCACCCGGCGCGGCAGGCCCCTCGTACGACCGAAGTCAGTCGTCCTACGGCCCCAGCACCCCCCTCCTCGCCCTCGCCACCGCACTCGTCTGTGCCGCGCTCGCCGTCGCGACCGGCACCCGGCCCGAGCTGGGGGCCTGGCTGCTGCTCGCGCCCGTCGGGGTGCTGCTCGCGGTCGTGGACTTCCGGGTGCAGCGGCTGCCCGATCTGCTGACCCTTCCGCTGGCCGCCGCCGCCCTCGTCCTGCTGGGCGTGGCCGCGCTGCTGCCCGAACACGCGGGCGACTGGCTCACCGCGCTCCTCGGGGCGCTGGTGCTGGGGGGCGCCTACTTCGTGCTCTTCCTCATCAGCCCCAACGGCATGGGCTTCGGCGATGTGAAGCTCGCCCTGGGGCTGGGGGCCGTCCTTGGCTGGTACGGCTGGGGGAGTGTCGTGCTCGGCACCTTCGCCGGGTTCTTGTTCGGAGGCCTGTACGGGCTCGCCCTGGTCGTCGCCCGGCGGGCGGGCCGCCGTACGTCGATCCCCTTCGGCCCGTTCCTGATCGCGGGCGCCTTCGTCGGGCTGCTGATCGGCGCGTACGCGGCCTGACGTGAGGCCCGGCAGGGCGCTGACGTAGGCTGGAGCGGTCCGCCCCACCCCTGCCGAAGGGACGCCCGGTGACCGAGAACGCCGACCTTGTGCCGTTTGATGTCACAGCCGTCCTCGACCGTGCCGCCGCGGGCGGGCGGATCACCCCCGAAGAGGCGCTCCACCTCTACCGCGACGCCCCGCTGCACGCGCTCGGCTCGGCCGCCGACGCCGTACGCCGCCGCAGGTACGCGGGTACGGAGCACATCGCGACGTACATCATCGAGCGCAACATCAACTACACGAACGTCTGCGTGACGGCGTGCAAGTTCTGCGCCTTCTACGCCGCCCCCAAGGACAAGGCCAAGGGCTGGACCCGCGACCTCGACGACATCCTGCGCCGCTGCGCGGAGACCGTCGAACTCGGCGGTACGCAGATCATGTTCCAGGGCGGTCACCACCCGGACTACGGCGTCGAGTACTACGAGAAGCACTTCGCCGCGATCAAGGCCGAGTACCCGCAGCTCGTCATCCACAGCCTGGGGGCGAGCGAGGTCGAGCACATGGCTCGGATCTCGAAGGTGTCGGTCGAGGAGGCGATCACCCGTATCCACGCGGCCGGTCTCGACTCCTTCGCGGGCGCCGGCGCGGAACTCCTCCCCGCGCGCCCCCGCAAGGCCATCGCGCCCCTCAAGGAGTCCGGCGAGCGCTGGCTGGAGATCATGGAGACCGCGCACGGGCTGGGCGTCGAGTCGACGTCAACCATGCTCATGGGCACCGGCGAGACCAACGCCGAGCGCATCGAGCACCTGCGCATGATTCGTGACGTACAGGACCGGACGGGCGGCTTCCGCGCCTTCATCCCGTACACCTACCAGCCCGAGAACAACCACCTCAAGGGCCGTACGCAGGCCACGATCTTCGAGTACCTGCGCATGATCGCCATCGCCCGGCTCTTCATGGACAACATCGCCCACATCCAGGGCTCGTGGCTCACCACGGGCAAGGAGGCCGGGCAACTGTCCCTGCACTACGGCGCGGACGACCTCGGCTCGATCATGCTGGAGGAGAACGTCGTCTCCAGCGCCGGCGCCAAGCACCGCTCCAACCGTATGGAGATCATCGACCTGATCCGCAAGGCGGGCCGCGTCCCCGCCCAGCGGACCACGACGTACGAGCACATCGTCGTCCACGACGACCCGGCGAACGACCCGGTCGACGAGCGCGTCATGTCCCACATCTCGTCCACCGCGATCGAGGGCGGCACGGCCCACCCCGAACTGAAGCTCCTCACCAGCAACTGACTTCCCTGTGCTGACGATTCACGCCGCCGACGAGGTACGTACGTCCTGGGACGCGGAGCCGCTGAAGGACGCCGCCGTCGTGGTCGACGGCACGAGGATCGCCGCCGTGGGCCCGCTCGTGGAGCTGGCGGAGCGGTTCCCGGGGGCGAGAGTCCGGCAATGGCCCGGCACTCTGGGCCCCGGCCTGGTCCACGAGGGGCCGTTGCCGGATGCCCCGACCCCGCGAGAGCGCGTGCACGCGCTGCTCAAGGGAGGCGCGGTGGCGGTCATAGAGGCATACGCCACCTCATCTGACCTCCGGTCAGCGGCTGCCCGCAACGAGGTCCTCGTACTCCGGCAAACGCGAACTCCGGCAATCGCAGAGGGCGAGCGAGCGGACCTGGCGGTGTTCGACGAGGCTGGGCAGTGCATGGCAACGGTATGCGCAGGCCGCCTGATCCACAGACGCCGGTGAGCTGTCGCTTTTAGGGGCGCGGGGAACTGCGCGACAAGCCCCCACACACCCGCACGCGACAAACCACCGAAAGCCCCTCACCTCACCTCACCCCGAAAACGCCACCCCAAAAGCCCCCGCATCCTGAGAAACCCCACTGCAATTCGTCGCGGCATCATCGGACGCCGAAACCCCGTCCTCACACTCCTGATCCCGAAACGTCGACCACATAGACACCCACGCAACCCCCTTCCCCTCCGCGAACGCCCGCACCTCCGCCGCATCCGCCAACGAAAACGTCTCATTGTCGACGTCGTTCACCCCGATCATCGACGTCAACGCCATCCCCTTCCACGCCCCCTCGTCCGACAACCCGAAGATGTCGGCGAGCTGATCATGCGTGGCCGTCGCGGACGTGATCGCGTACTGCCCCATGTCGTCGGTGTACTCACTCCCGTAGTTCATCGTCATGATGTTGACGGTGGACACCTGCACGGAGTTGTTGTTGGCCGAGTCGAGCAGGGACACGCTGTCGTCGTCGAGGCCGCTCGGCATGACGGGCAGCGTGAAGGAGACGCTGACGTCGCTCCGCTCCTTCTGCAGCAGAGCGATCGCCTTCGACCGCAGCTCGACCGAGTCGGAGTCGGTGAGCGCGTCCCCCTCGACGTCGAAGTCGGCCTGGGTCGAACCGGCCGCGTCCAGGGCCGCCCCATAGGCCTCCGCCAGCGCGGACGCACTGTCACACACCTCCGCCAGCTCCTTGCCGGAGGCGCCGCCGAAGGAGACGCGGACCGAGCCGCCGCTCGCCGTGAGCTTCGCTATGCGGGACTTGACGGCCGAGTCGCCGATGGCCGTCGTACCGTTCCACTTCGGCGTACAGGTCGTACCGTCCGAGATCACGAACGCGAGGTTGTACGTCGACGGCGAGCCCGCGCTGTCGTTGTCGTTCGCCTCGGTGGCACTGACGTACGGGGCGAACGCGGTCGCCGAGGCCGCGCTCTCGGAGGCCGAGGCGCTCGGCGAGGCCTGTTTGGAAGCGGTCTCGGAGGGGGCCTCGGACGCGGTGTCGGAGCCGCTGTCCGCGTCGCCGTCCGAGCCCGATGAGCACCCGGCGCAGGTCAGTGCCACCAGACATGTGAATCCGGCGGCCGGCCTCAGAAAACGCCTCATCGCGTATGCACCCGCTTTCGTGATTTCCGTCTCAGGAAGGAATCGTCTCAGGATGGAAACAAAGTGTGTTTCCGAAGTGGACCCGGAGTGGAAAGGTCTCACACGAGGCTGTCCTTCATGAGGGCCATGAACGCACAGCGGGCTCATGGACAGTGCACCGTGAAGGGCGCGAATGGGGCAAGTAAGCAGGACAATCGGCCCCTTTCCATCGGGGGCGGGTTGCGCAGGCTTCCGGGGAATCTCTCAGAGGATGCACAGGTTAAGGAGTTTCTCATGGGCGTCTCACATGAGAACCAGAGTTTCAGTCACATAAACGCCTCCTAATGTCCGGGGAATGCATTCCGAGCCTGCCATCGAAAACCGTGCCGCCGGCCGCGGCCGTCGCCGTAAGAGCGGCAACGGATCCGACGGGTCCAACGGATCCAACGGGTCCGCGGAAGGTCCCGTGTTCGTTGACAACTCCGGCCGCCGGGCGAAGCTGCTCCGCCGGTTCGGCACGTTCGTCGGTGTCGTCTGCCTTGGGTATGCCGTCGTGCTCGGCATGGCCTTCATGGGCTGGGGCACGTCGCTCACCCCGTCCTCGCTGCTGCCCTTCGGGGGCGGCGGCCCCGGCGGCAGCCAGGGACCGGGCGGCAACCAGCAGCCGCAGGGCGGCATCGGAGCGGCCCCGACGGGCGCTCCCACCGGAGCCGCCACCCCGCCCGCCAGGCCCTCCGGCACCCCGCCGGCGGGCGTTGCCACGGGCGAGCCGCCCGCTACGGCACCGACCGCGACCGCCACCGCGTCCGCCTCCGCGGCCGCCAACTGACCGGAACGCAGCCACCACATGACTACGACGACCACCTCGCGCGGCCGTAGGCGCGCCCCCTCGAAGGTGCAGCGGGCCGCAGGCAAGGCCGCGGCGCTGCAGAAACCGCGAGTCATCCTCGCCATGCTGCTCCTGCTCGCGCTGACCAGCGTGATGCTGCTCGACGGCTATCTGCGCGCGGAGGTCGGCGGCGACCAGCGCGTACGCAGCGGGGCCAGTTCGAGCGACGTCCCCGACAAGGTCATCGACGGCGGGCCGATCCTCAGCTTCCGCAACGGACAGGCCGTGAGCCAGTCCGTGCCGGACAAGACCATCGCGCTCACCTTCGACGACGGCCCGAACCCGACCTGGACGCCCCAGATCCTGGAGATCCTGGAGGAGTACGACATCCCCGCCACGTTCTTCGTGGTCGGCTCGATGGTGTCGCGCTACCCGAGCATCGTGAAGACGATGGTCGAGGACGGCAACGAGATCGGCATCCACACCTTCACGCACGTCGACCTCTCCTACCAGAGCGACGCCCGCGTCAACCGCGAGATGCAGCAGACGCAGCTCGCCCTGGCGGGCGCGGCCGGCATCACGACGACGCTGTTCCGGGCGCCGTACTCGTCGGAGGCGGACGCCATCGACAACTACAGCTGGCCCGTCTACAAGAAGCTCGGCGAGGAGGGCTACACCAGCGTCTTCGTCGACACCGACAGCGACGACTGGAAGCGCCCCGGCGTCTCGAAGATCATCAAGTGGGCCACGCCGGAGGACGGCGCGGGCGCCTCGGTGCTCTTCCACGACGCCGGCGGTGAGCGCTCGCAGACGATCAAGGCGCTGCCGACGTACATCAAGAAGATGAAGGCGGCGGGCTACACCTTCACCACCATCAGCGGCGCGATCCAGCAGGAGCAGTCGAGCGCGCAGCAGGCGGCCACCGGTACGGGCACGGGCACCGGCTCGGAGGCCAGCGCGAGCCCCAGCGCCAGTGCCACCGCGGGCACGGACACCGCCACGACCGCTCCGGGCACCGCCGAGGGCCAGCAGCCCGGCGGGGCGCCGGCCGGCCAGCAGGGCAACGGGCAGCAGCAGGGCAACGGGCAGCCCGGCACGGGGCAGCAGGGCAACGGGCAGCAGGGCAGCGGCCCGGGAGGCGAGGGGACGACGAACCTCCTCCAGGCCGCCCACCGCACCGCCACCGGCGCGACCCTCTACGAGGGCAAGGCCCTCATCGCGGCCGTCGCCGTCGCCGAATGGGCCGTACCGGGCCTCGCGACCGGCCTCGCCGTCGTCGGCTTCGCCGTGATGGGCCGGTTCGGGATGATGCTGATCCTCGCCCGCCGCCACTACCGCCAACGCAACCGGAAACGCGGCAAGGGCGGGAAGTTCAGCTGGGGACCGACGGTCACCAGGCCGGTGACCGTGATCGTGCCCGCGTACAACGAGAAGGAGTGCATCGCCAACACCCTTGAGTCGTTGGCGAAGAGCACCCACCCGATCGAGATCATCGTCGTCGACGACGGCTCGGACGACAACACGTCCCAGATCGCGCGCGACGCGGCCCTCTCCTTCGGCATGACGAACGTCCGGGTCATCCGCCAGGAGAACGCGGGCAAGCCGGCCGCCCTCAACAACGGTGTCCGCAGCGCCAGTTACGACATCGTCGTGATGATGGACGGCGACACCGTCTTCGAACCGGACGCCGTGCACCAGCTCGTCCAGCCCTTCGCCGACCCCGAGGTCGGGGCGGTCGCGGGCAACGCCAAGGTCGGCAACCGCAACACGATCATCGGCGCCTGGCAGCACATCGAGTACGTGATGGGCTTCAACCTCGACCGCCGTATGTACGACCTGCTGCGCTGCATGCCCACCATCCCCGGCGCGATCGGCGCGTTCCGCCGCGACGCGGTCCTGGAGGTCGGCGGCATGAGCGAGGACACGCTCGCCGAGGACACCGACATCACCATCGCGATGCACCGCGCGGGCTGGCGGGTCGTCTACCAGGAGCACGCCCGGGCCTGGACGGAGGCGCCCGCCTCGCTCAAGCAGCTGTGGAGCCAGCGCTACCGCTGGTCGTACGGCACCATGCAGGCCCTCTGGAAGCACCGCAAGTCCCTTACGGACAAGGGTCCTTCGGGCCGCTTCGGCCGCGTGGGCATGCCCCTGGTGGTCATCTTCCAGATCATCACGCCGATCTTCGCCCCGCTGATCGACGTCTTCACCGCCTACTCGATGATCTTCATCGACTTCCAGGCGGCCCTGTTGGCCTGGCTGGCGGTGCTCGGCATCCAACTCGTGTGCGCGGCCTACGCGTTCCACCTGGACCGGGAGAAGTACCGGTACCTCCTCATGATGCCGCTGCAGCAACTGGCGTACCGCCAGATGATGTACCTCGTCCTGATCCACTCCTCCATCACCGCCCTCACCGGCGGCCGACTGCGCTGGCAGAAACTGAAGCGCACCGGCGAGGTAGGCACCCCGGCGGGGGCGAGCTGATGAGCTGGGGGACGGATCAGCAGGGCTACGGCAACAACAACTATGGCTACGAGTACGGGCAACAGCCGTACCCGCAGGAACCGTACCCCCAGCAGTACGTCGATTATGGCCAGGTCGACTACGACCAAGTCGGCTATGGGCAGCAGGAGTACGTGACGCCCGACGCCAACGACACCAAGGAGACGGAACTTCCGGAGACGGCTCTTCCCGAGTCCGAGCCCGAACTCCCCCCGAAGGCGAGGAAACCGGCGGGCCGCGACCGCTACTTCGACACCCTGCGCGCCGTAGCCCTCGTCCGCGTCGTCACGTACCACACCTTCGGGTGGGCCTGGGCAGGCATGGTGTTCCCGTCCATGGGGATCATGTTCGCCCTGGCCGGCACGCTGATGGCGAAGTCCCTGGAACGCCCGGCCCTCAAGGTGATCAGGAGCCGGGTCCGCCGGCTCCTGCCCCCCTTCTGGTTCTGGGGCTTCTTCGTGATCGTCGCGATGATGGTCCACGGCTGGATGCCGGGCTGGCAGATCGTCTTCTGGGTCGTGCCGCTCGGCGACCCGCCCGGCAACGCCTGGGGCCAGCAGGCCTGGGAGATTCTCTGGTACCTGCGCACGTACCTCTGGTTCGTCCTGCTGTCTCCGGTGCTGCTGAGGGCGTTCCGGCTGGCCCCGGTGGCCGTACTGCTCCTCTCCCTGGCCCCGATCGTGGTGTTCCACAACTTCTGGGAGCCCCCGGACAACCGCTTCGGCAGCGCCCTCACCGACCTGGCCACCTTCCTCTTCTGCTGGATGCTCGGCTTCGCGCACCGCGAGGGCGTCCTGCAACGGCTCAAGCCGGCGCTGGTGGTCCTCCTCTCGCTCGCCGCCATAGGCTTCGGCGGCTGGTACGCCTTCACCCACCAGGCCGAGACGGGTTCCTACGACCTCGACGACATCCCGCTCGCGCAGGCGTTCTGGTCGGCGGGCTTCGTGACGCTGCTGATGTACGCGAAGGCCCACTTCGAGATCGACTTCGCCGGGCTCACCCGCTTCAAGCGGCTCGACCGGATCGTGACGATCTTCAACGCGCGCGCCGTCACCCTCTACCTCTGGCACGAGATCGCGCTGATCCTGGCCGTCCCGCTGATCGACCAGTTCTGGAACATCCCGGCCTTCGAGACGTACCTGCCGCTGGACAGCCAGTGGTTCATGTTCGGCGTCGGCTGGATCCTGATCGCCGTGTTCATCCTGCTCTGCGGCTGGGTGGAGGACGTGGCGGGCAAGAAGAAACCGAGACTGCTGCCGTAGGCGTCCGGGTGGTGCGGCGATGCGGCGGTACGAGGGTCACGGGCCGGGCGGCTTCAGGCACGCCCGGCCCGCGCCTGTACGCCTGCCTGTGGCCGTGCCCACGCCCGTGCCGCCGGGAGGCCGTGAGGTACGTACTGCCACAATGGGCACGTGACCCGCGCATCCCTGAACAAGCAGCCGCACGAAGTCGCCTCGATGTTCGACGACGTGGCGGAACGGTACGACCTCACGAACGACGTGCTGTCGCTCGGCCAGGACCGCGTGTGGCGCAAGGAGGTCGCGAAGGCGGTCGACGCCCGCCCGGCGCAGAAGATCCTCGACCTGGCCGCCGGTACGGCCACCTCCTCCCTCCCCTTCGCCCGCACGGGCGCGTACGTCGTCCCCTGCGACTTCTCCCTGGGGATGCTCAGGGTCGGCAAGCGCAACCACCCCTGGCTGCCCTTCACGGCGGGCGACGCCACGAAGCTGCCCTTCAAGGACGACACCTTCGACGCGGTGACGATCTCCTTCGGGCTGCGCAACGTCCAGGACACCGACGCGGCGCTGCGCGAGCTGTACCGGGTCACGCGCCCCGGCGGACGGGTCGTGATCTGCGAGTTCTCCCACCCGACCTGGACGCCCTTCCGCACGGTGTACACGGAGTACCTGATGCGCGCCCTGCCCCCGGTCGCCCGCGCGGTCTCCTCGAACCCCGACGCGTACGTCTACCTCGCCGAGTCCATCCGCGCCTGGCCCGACCAGCCGGCCCTGGCCGAACTGCTGCGCGGCGCGGGCTGGTCGAAGGTGGCCTGGCGCAATCTGACGGGCGGCGTCGTGGCCCTGCACCGAGGCTTCAAGCAGCCGTAGCCGAGCTGTAGCCGCCGTCGAGCCGTAGCCGTCGCTGCCGCACAGGTGCCGGCCGGTCACCTGATCTCTTGATCACCTGATCACCTCGAACGGGTCCCTGGGCCGGGAGTGTTCGAGTTCCAGCCCACCTCTGGGTGGCTTCGGCACGCGCGGCTCACGCACCCCCGCGCCCCCGCCGCCCTCTCCCTCCCCGAAGTCGAACCACACGGTGACGACGGCACCGCGCGGTATCTCGACCCCGGGCAGCGGGTACTGCCGTACGACGTAGTCGACGACGGTGACATGGAACTCGGGCCGGTCGGGCGCGGCAAGCAGCACCCCGTGTGCCCTGGCCCTCTCACGCGCGTCCATGGCCATCAGGCCGATGAGCCTCGGTACGCGCGCCTCGGGCGTGTTGGGTGTTGTGCGCACAGACGTCACCCCCAGCGGTACCGGCAGAGTAACCCCGGCCGAGTACCGCCCGGAAGCGCTAAGTATTTTTCTGCGCCAAATAACTACCGTGCGTCACGAATTGGGATCTCCATCGGGAACAAAACGGCTGAAGTCGGTCAGAGGTCGAGTCGATAGCAGTGCCCCTGCTTCTCCGACGCCGGCGTCGTGAAGACCTCTTCGAGCCGCATGCCCAGCCGCCGGGTGACCGCGATGGACCGCTCGTTCTGGGCGAGGACCATCGCGACCACGCTGGGCACGCCTGCCGCACGCACCCGGTCCAGCGTCAGTTCGGCCGCCGCGGTGGCGTACCCCTTGCCCCAGTGGGCCCGTCCGAGCCGCCAGCCGATCTCGATCTCGCCCTTGGGACCCCAGTCCTGCGGCCACGGCTGGGCGCCCGTGAAGCCGATGACCTGGTCCGACTCGTCGAGCATGGTCCAGAAGCAGAACCCGTACTCGGCGTCGTGCCGGCGCTGGCGCGCGGTGAGTTCCTCGTAGACGGACAGCTCCGCCGATCTGCCCCCGTGGAACTCCATGACATCGGGGTCGTCGAAGACGCGGTGCCAGGCGAAGGCGTCCTCGTCGGTGGGAACACGCAGGCGTACTACGGGGAGCGCTCGGTTCACGGGGCAGCCCTTCAGCCGGGTGATCAGTACTGCTGAATAGACTGCCCATGTCCAGTGCCGGTCGGCACACAGATTTGAGAGTCTTGGGGAGAACCCGCCGTGACCGAGCCCCTCTCCGAAAACACCGCCGATGTCATCGTGGTCGGGGCCGGGCCAGCCGGTTCCACCACCGCCTACTACCTGGCGAAGGCCGGACTCGACGTGCTGCTGCTGGAGAAGACCAGCTTCCCGCGCGAAAAGGTGTGCGGCGACGGCCTGACGCCCCGGGCGACCAAGCAGCTCGTCGCGATGGGCATCGACATCTCCGAAGAAGCCGGCTGGCTGCGGAACAAGGGCCTCCGCATCATCGGCGGCGGCGTCCGCCTCCAGCTCGACTGGCCGGAACTCGCCTCCTTCCCCGACTACGGCCTCGTCCGCAAGCGCGACGACTTCGACGAGCAACTCGCCCGCCAGGCCCAGAAAGCGGGCGCGCGCCTGTACGAGCGCTGCAACGTCGGCGCCCCGATCACCGACGACCGCACCGGCCGTATCACCGGCGTGCACGCGAAACTCGGCGAGGACAAACGCGAGGTCACCTTCCACGCCCCGCTGGTGGTCGCCGCCGACGGCAACTCCACCCGCCTCTCCCTGGCGATGGGCCTGCACCGCCGCGAGGACCGCCCGATGGGCGTCGCGGTCCGTACGTACTTCACCTCCCCGCGCCACGAGGACGACTACCTGGAGTCCTGGCTGGAACTCTGGGACCGGCGAGGCGCCGAGGACCGCCTGCTCCCCGGCTACGGCTGGATCTTCGGCATGGGCGACGGCACGTCCAACGTCGGCCTCGGGGTGCTCAACACCTCGGACTCCTTCAAGGAACTCGACTGGCGCGAGGTCCTGAAGGCCTGGTGCGCGTCAATGCCGGAGGACTGGGGCTACACCCCCGACAACATGACCGGCCCGATCCGTGGCGCCGCCCTCCCCATGGCCTTCAACCGGCAGCCCCACTACACGAAGGGCCTGCTGCTCGTCGGCGACGCCGGCGGCCTGGTGAACCCCTTCAACGGCGAGGGCATCGCCTACGCCATGGAGTCCGGCCAGATCGCCGCCGACGTCATCGTCCAGGCCCACGCGCGGGCCACCCCGGCCCAGCGGGAGATCGCCCTCCAGCGCTACCCGCGCGTGCTCAAGGACACCTACGGCGGCTACTACACGCTGGGCCGCGCCTTCGTGAAGCTCATCGGCAACCCGAAGGTCATGAAGATCGCGGCCGAACGCGGCCTGACCCACCCCCTGTTGATGAAGTTCACCCTGAAGATGCTGGCCAACCTCACCGACCCGACGGGCGGCGACGCGATGGACCGCATCATCAACGGCCTGAGCAAGGTGGCCCCGAAGGCATGACCGGCAGAGGTTCCTTCAGCAGGCGAGGCCCTCTCGGAAGGCGAGGCCCGCTCAGGAGCTGAGGGCCTCCTGCTTGGCGGACCGTCGCGCGAACACCGCCTCGCGACGGTCCGCCACCTGCCGCAGCGCGTCCTTCCGCTCCCGCTTGGAGAGCCGGTCCAGATACACGTGCCCGTTCACATGGTCCGTCTCGTGCTCCAGACACCGGGCGAAGTACCCCGTCCCCTCGACGACCAGCGGGTTCCCGTCCTGATCGAGGCCGCGCACCACGGCACGGTCCGGACGGGGTACGTCCATCACGGCCCCCGGCACGGACAGGCACCCCTCGCCCTCGTCGAGGAGGCGCCGGTCGCCGGCGTCCAGCGGCTCCAGCACCGGGTTGACGATGTGCCCGACATGGCGGACACCGTCGTCGTCCAGGCAGTCGTACACGAACAGCCGCAGCCCGACGCCGACCTGGTTGGCCGCGAGTCCGGCCCCGTCGGCCAGGTGCATCGTCAGGAACATGTCGTCGATGAGCGCCGCGAGTTCGGGCCCGAACTCGGTCACGTCCCGGCACGGCTTGTGCAGCACCTCTTCGCCCACTTCGGTGATCCGCCGCACGGCACCGCGCCGTGCCTCGGGCGTGAGCCGCGGATACGAGTCGACGGGCCTGCCCTGTACGAAGACACGAGGCATCGCTGTCTCTCCTTCTGCTGTGTGGAGTACTGAGGAAGTACTTGGGCATCAGCCTCACACAGGCATCCCCCGCAGGGGACGGAGAAGGGCCGCTGCCGACCGGCGGCAGCGACCCTCACCCGTGAAATCCGTGAATCACACGTCAGTCCTCGACGGTCCGCTCAGAGAACGCGCACCGCACCCGTCGCCGGATACCCGGAAAGGTCCTGAATGACCACGCCCTTGGACGGGTTCGCCGCGTCCAGGTACTGACCGTTACCGACGTACACCCCGACGTGGTACGCCGAACCCTTCGCACCCCAGTACAGGATGTCGCCGACCTGGATGTTCGACAGGGAGACCTCGGTGCCCTGCATCGACTGGTCCTGCGAGACCCGGGGGAGATCCACGCCGACCTGCTTGAACGCGGCCTGGACCAGGGAGGAGCAGTCCCACGCGTTGGGGCCCGTGGCGCCCATGACGTAGGCGTCGCCCAGCTGCGCCTTGAGGAAGTCGATGACGGTCGCGACGCTGCCGCTCGCGGGGGCGGTCACCTGCGACGAGTCCGAGCTGGAGGCGGACTCCGAGGAGGAGTCGGATGCCGCCAGCGTGGCGCGCTCGGCGGAGCGGGACACAGCGGCCTCTGCAGCCGCCTTGCGGGCGGCCTCGGCCTTCTTCTTGGCCTCCGCCTTCTGCTTCGCCTCCGCGAGGTCCTTCCTGGCCTCCTGGGCCGCCTTGGCGGCTGCGGCGTCACGCTCGGCCTGGAGCTCGTAGTTCGCGGCGGCCTGCTGCGTGGCGTCCGCGGACTCGGCGATCTGAGCGGCCAGGTCGGCCGTGAGGGTGGGCAGTTCGAGTGTCTGCGTCACAGGCTGCTCGGCGGCGCTCGCCGCACTGGACGCACCAGCCACTGCCAGGGTGCTGAGAACGCCACCGGCGACTCCGGCGCGCATGGCCAACGACGAGTTGCCGGCACGCCGGGGCTTCCGGTGGCTTCGTATGTGAGCGGTAGCGGTGTGGGACATGGGTACTAGCGGTACCAGCGACTCCTCCATACCTTCAAGAAACGTGTGGTGCGCCACAGTTGTTCAACGGAGGACCCAAATTCCCGGAGCGTCACTCTTTATTGACGCCGTAACGGGCATTGCGGACACAGGCGATCATGCCTGTGATCATGCACTTTCATCGGTACGCCCGAATTGCCCGCTGCTTACCATCGGTTGCGGTCCGTGGCCAACCCCCGATCTTCACAGGCCTTCACAGGTGTGGCGCAGGTCACGGAACGGTCACCGGTCGGGGCGTGTCACGCGCGTAGATCGTCGACTGACTGCCGCTCGTGAACGCGTGCACGCGCGAGCGGGCATCCACATTCGCCACTCGCCCCCTCCGGTGTGTGAACGCGTTCCACTATCAAGCCGCCCTGTCCATCTCCAATTTGCATGCAGGGGAACTCTCTTGATATTGAGACGCCACTCGTGACCAGCGGTAACCGGGAGAAATGTCACCTCTGGTGATCGCGCGGACGCTTCGCGTGTGAAGATCACCGCTCATCCGACTTCATGATCCTTCGTCGGGTGGTGGAGATCACAAAGGTTCGGCAATACCCCGTGTCGCAGATCACAGACCGGCGGGCATAGGATGCGGGGCAGTTGGGCTTGTGACCTGCTTCACATGTTCTCGATCTTCGCCGGGACGGGCGAGGTTCGCGGGGCGGACGGGGCGGGGGCGCCGGCCCGATGCAATCGCCAGCAGTCAGTGCCGACTGAGAGGAGCGAGGAGCGGTGAACGCGTATGCGCCCATCCTCGTACTGGGAGCCCTCGGGGCAGGCTTTGCGATCTTCTCCGTGATCATGGCTTCGCTCATCGGCCCGAAGCGTTACAACCGGGCCAAACTCGAAGCCTATGAATGCGGGATCGAGCCGACACCCACGCCGGCCGGCGGTGGGCGATTCCCCATCAAGTACTACCTGACGGCGATGCTCTTCATCGTCTTCGACATCGAGATCGTCTTCCTCTACCCCTGGGCCGTCACCTTCGACGCCCTGGGTGTTTTCGGGCTCGTGGAGATGCTGCTCTTCGTGCTCACCGTCTTCGTGGCGTACGCGTACGTATGGCGGCGCGGCGGCCTGGAATGGGACTGAGGGGCCTCTAAGACATGGGACTCGAAGAAAAACTGCCGAGCGGATTCCTGCTGACCACCGTCGAGCAGGCCGCGGGCTGGGTGCGCAAGGCGTCCGTCTTCCCCGCCACGTTCGGACTCGCCTGCTGCGCCATCGAGATGATGACGACCGGCGCCGGCCGCTACGACCTCGCGCGCTTCGGCATGGAGGTCTTCCGCGGCTCACCCCGCCAGGCGGACCTGATGATCGTGGCCGGCCGGGTCAGCCAGAAGATGGCGCCGGTGCTGCGGCAGGTCTACGACCAGATGCCCAACCCAAAGTGGGTGATCTCCATGGGGGTCTGCGCCTCCTCGGGCGGGATGTTCAACAACTACGCGATCGTGCAGGGCGTCGACCACATCGTTCCGGTCGACATCTATCTGCCCGGCTGCCCGCCACGGCCCGAGATGCTGATCGACGCGATCCTCAAGCTCCACCAGAAGATCCAGACCTCCAAGCTCGGTGTGAACGCCGAGGAAGCCGCCCGCGAGGCGGAGGAGGCCGCGCTCAAGGCACTCCCCACGATCGAGATGAAGGGGCTGCTGCGATGAGCGACGCGAACGGCACCGGAGCAGGCGGGGCGTCGAACGGGGTCAACCCCGAGAAGGACCTCGCCGCCTCCAACCTCCCCGGCCAGCGCGGCGACGGCGGCGAGGAGATCCGCGTCCAGCGCGGCATGTTCGGCGCCGACAACGGCGGCGACACCTCCGGCTACGGCGGCCTGGTCCGCTCCATCCGGCTCCCGGGAGCCTCGGCGAGGCCCTACGGGGGGTGGTTCGACGAGGTCGCCGACGAACTCGAGGGCGCCCTGGAGGAACAGGGGCTGGTCCCCGAGAACGTGATCGAGAAGACGGTCGTCGACCGCGGCGAGCTGACGTTCCACGTCGAACGCGCGTACCTGCTCCGCGTCGCCCAGACCCTGCGCGACGACCCGGCCCTGCGCTTCGAACTCTGCACGGGCGTGAGCGGAGTCCACTACCTGCACGACAAGGGCCGCGAGCTGCACGCCGTCTACCACCTGCGCTCGATCACCCACAACCGGCTGATCCGCCTCGAAGTCAGCGCCCCCGACAGCGACCCGCACGTCCCGTCCCTGGTCTCCGTCTATCCGACGAACGACTGGCACGAGCGCGAGACGTACGACTTCTTCGGGATCGTCTTCGACGGTCACCCGGCCCTGACGCGGATCATGATGCCGGACGACTGGCAGGGCCATCCGCAGCGCAAGGACTACCCCCTCGGCGGCATCCCCGTCGAGTACAAGGGCGCCCAGATCCCGGCTCCGGACCAGCGGAGGTCGTACTCATGAGCACGCAGCACGCAACTCCGCGCGAGACCACCGAGGGCACCGTATATACGGTCACCGGTGGCGACTGGGACGAGGTCGTCCAGTCCGCGGCCCGTGCCGACGACGAGCGCATCGTCGTCAACATGGGCCCGCAGCACCCCTCCACCCACGGTGTGCTCCGGCTGATCCTGGAGATCGACGGCGAGACGGTCACCGAGGCCCGCTGCGGCATCGGCTATCTGCACACGGGCATCGAGAAGAACCTGGAATTCCGCACGTGGACGCAGGGCACCACCTTCGTCACGCGCATGGACTACCTGACGTCCTTCTTCAACGAGACCGCCTACTGTCTCGCCGTCGAGAAGCTCCTCGGCATCGAGGACCAGATCCCCGACCGGGCCACCCTCATCCGTGTGCTCCTCATGGAGCTGAACCGGCTGTCCTCGCACCTGGTGTGCATCGCCACCGGCGGTATGGAACTCGGCGCCACCACGATCATGATCTACGGATTCCGTGATCGTGAAATGATTCTCGACATCTACGAGCTCATCACGGGCCTGCGGATGAACCACGCGTACATCCGCCCCGGCGGACTCGCCCAGGACCTGCCGCCCGGCGCGGTGGACCACATCCGCGAGTTCCTGAAGAAGATGAGGAAGAACCTTCCCGAGTACGACAAGCTCGCCACCGGGAACCCCATCTTCAAGGCCCGTATGCAGGACGTCGGTTACCTCGACCTGTCCGGCTGTATGGCCCTCGGCGCCACCGGCCCGATCCTGCGCTCCACCGGCCTCCCGCACGACCTGCGCAAGAGCCAGCCGTACTGCGGCTACGAGACGTTCGACTTCGACGTCCCCACCGCCGACTCCTGCGACTCCTACGGCCGCTTCCTGATCCGGCTGGAGGAGATGCGGCAGTCGCTCAGAATCGTTGAGCAGTGCCTGGACCGGCTGCAGCCCGGCCCGGTCATGGTCACCGACAAGAAGATCGCCTGGCCCGCCCAGCTCGCCCTGGGACCGGACGGTCTGGGCAACTCCCTGGACCACATCAAGAAGATCATGGGCACCTCCATGGAGGCCCTGATCCACCACTTCAAGCTGGTGACCGAGGGTTTCCGCGTCCCGCCGGGACAGGCCTACGCGGCAGTCGAGTCACCCAAGGGCGAACTCGGGGTGCACGCCGTCTCCGACGGAGGCACCCGCCCCTTCCGGGTCCACTTCCGGGACCCGTCCTTCACCAATCTGCAGGCCATGGCGGCGATGTGCGAGGGCGGCCAGGTCGCCGACGTCATCGTCGCCGTCGCGTCCATCGACCCCGTGATGGGAGGCGTCGACCGGTGACCACCACCCCCGAGGGCGTCAGCCTGGGCATGCCCCAACTGCCCGCGCCCGCTTACCCGGACGACGTTCGAGCCCGGCTCGAAGCGGACTCCCGCGAGGTCATCGCCCGCTACCCGGACTCCAGGTCCGCCCTCCTGCCGTTGCTGCATCTCGTGCAGTCGGAGGAGGGCCATGTCACGCGCACCGGGATGAAGTTCTGCGCGGACGTGCTGGGCCTGACCACGGCCGAGGTCACCGCGGTCGCCACCTTCTACTCCATGTACCGCCGGGGCCCCTCCGGCGACTACCAGGTGGGCGTCTGCACCAACACCCTCTGCGCGGTGCTGGGCGGCGACGCCATCTTCGAGACCCTCCAGGAGCACCTCGGCGTCGCCAACGGCGGGACGACCGAGGACGGCAAGGTCACCCTGGAGCACATCGAGTGCAACGCGGCCTGCGACTTCGCACCCGTCGTGATGGTCAACTGGGAGTTCTTCGACAACCAGACCCCGGACAGCGCCAAGCGCCTCGTCGACGACCTGCGCGCGGACGTGCCGGTCGAGCCCACGCGCGGTGCCCCCCTGTGCACGTTCAAGGACACCGCCCGCATCCTGGCGGGCTTCCCCGACGCCCGGGACGGGGCCGTCGAGGCGAGCGGCAGCGCCGGCCCCGCCTCGCTGACCGGGCTCCGGCTGGCCAAGGGCGAGAGCCCCGCGCGCGTGGTCCACCCCAGGGGCGGCGCACCCAAGAGCACACGGCCGCACGACCCGTCGCCCGCCGAGCACCTCAGCTCGCACGACGCGCCTCAGGACACGGCGGCTTCCGACCCCTCCCACCCGGCGGGGCCCGTCACCGAGGAGGGGGAGTGATGACATTGGCACCCGAGATCAACGAGACCAGCCCCGAGAAGCTGCTCGCACCCGTGCTGTCGGCCTTCTGGGACGAGGACAGGTCCTGGACGCTGGACGTCTACCGGAGGCACGAAGGGTACGAGGGACTCCGCAAGGCCCTCGCGATGACACCGGACGACCTCATCGCGTACGTCAAGGAGTCCGGTCTGCGTGGCCGCGGCGGTGCGGGATTCCCTACGGGAATGAAATGGCAGTTCATTCCTCAGGGTGATGGAAAACCACACTATCTAGTTGTCAACGCCGACGAATCGGAGCCGGGAACCTGTAAGGACATCCCGCTCCTCTTCGCGAACCCGCACAGCCTCATCGAGGGCATTGTGATCGCGTGTTATGCCATCAGGTCTTCGCATGCCTTCATCTATCTGCGCGGTGAAGTCGTGCCAGTGCTGCGGCGGTTGCACGAGGCCGTGCGTGAGGCCTACGCGGCGGGCTACCTCGGCAAGAACGTACTGGGCAGCGGACTCGACCTCGAACTCACCGTGCACGCGGGCGCGGGCGCGTACATCTGTGGTGAAGAGACCGCACTGCTCGATTCGCTCGAAGGCCGCCGGGGTCAACCGCGGCTCCGTCCCCCCTTTCCTGCCGTCGCAGGGCTCTATGCGTGCCCAACTGTTGTAAATAACGTCGAGTCGATCGCCTCAGTTCCCGCGATTCTGCAAAAGGGCAAAGAATGGTTCCGGTCGATGGGCAGCGAGAAGTCCCCGGGCTTCACGCTCTACTCGCTCAGCGGCCATGTCACCAACCCGGGCCAGTACGAGGCCCCGCTCGGCATCACGCTCCGCCAACTCCTCGACATGAGCGGCGGGATGCGCGCCGGCCACCGGCTGAAGTTCTGGACACCGGGCGGCTCCTCGACACCGATGTTCACCGAGGAGCACCTCGACGTCCCTCTTGACTACGAAGGAGTGGGCGCCGCGGGTTCCATGCTCGGCACAAAAGCACTCCAGTGCTTCGACGAGACCACCTGCGTCGTCCGGGCCGTCACCCGCTGGACCGAGTTCTACGCCCACGAGTCCTGCGGCAAGTGCACGCCCTGCCGCGAAGGGACGTACTGGCTCGTGCAGTTGCTGCGCGACATCGAGGCCGGCAAGGGCGCCATGTCCGACCTCGACAAGCTGAACGACATCGCCGACAACATCAACGGCAAGTCCTTCTGCGCCCTCGGCGACGGCGCCGCCTCGCCGATCTTCTCCTCCCTCAAGTACTTCCGCGAGGAGTACGAGGACCACATCACGGGCCGGGGCTGCCCCTTCGACCCGGCCAAGTCGACGGCCTGGGCCGACCGCACGGAGGTGAACGCATGACGGTGACCACGAGCGCTCCCTCCGGAGGGGGCGACGCGGCGGTCCCGCCGGAAGATCTCGTCTCGCTGAAGATCGACGGCATCGACATCAGCGTGCCCAAGGGCACCCTGGTGATCCGCGCCGCCGAACAGCTCGGCATCGAGATCCCGCGCTTCTGCGACCATCCCCTCCTCGACCCGGTCGGCGCCTGCCGCCAGTGCATCGTCGAGGTCGAGGGCCAGCGCAAGCCCATGGCGTCCTGCACGATCACCTGTACGGACGGGATGGTGGTGAAGACCCACCTCACCTCGCCCGTGGCCGAGAAGGCCCAGCACGGTGTGATGGAGCTGCTGCTCATCAACCACCCGCTCGACTGCCCGGTCTGCGACAAGGGCGGCGAGTGCCCCCTGCAGAACCAGGCCATGTCGCACGGCCAGTCCGAGTCCCGCTTCGAGGGCAAGAAGCGGACCTACGAGAAGCCGGTCCCGATCTCCACGCAGGTCCTGCTCGACCGCGAGCGCTGCGTGCTGTGCGCCCGCTGCACCCGCTTCTCCAACCAGGTCGCGGGCGACCCGATGATCGAGCTGATCGAGCGCGGCGCGCTCCAGCAGGTCGGCACCGGCGAGGGCGACCCCTTCGAGTCGTACTTCTCCGGGAACACGATCCAGATCTGCCCGGTCGGCGCGCTGACCTCGGCGGCGTATCGCTTCCGCTCCCGCCCCTTCGACCTCGTCTCCTCACCCTCGGTGTGCGAGCACTGCTCCGGCGGCTGCGCCACCCGCACCGACCACCGGCGCGGCAAGGTCATGCGGCGCCTCGCGGCCAACGAGCCCGAGGTCAACGAGGAGTGGATCTGCGACAAGGGACGCTTCGGCTTCCGGTACGCGCAGAAGCCGGACCGGCTCCAGACCCCCCTCGTCCGCAACGCCGACGGTGTCCTGGAGCCCGCCTCCTGGCCCGAGGCACTGGAGGCGGCGGCCCAGGGACTCCTCGCGGCCCGTGGCCGTGCGGGCGTTCTCACCGGCGGCCGGCTCACCGTCGAGGACGCCTACGCGTACAGCAAGTTCGCGCGCGTGGCCCTCGACACCAACGACATCGACTTCCGCGCGCGCGTGCACAGCGCCGAGGAGGCCGACTTCCTCGCCGCCCGGGTCGCCGGACGAGGACGCGACCTCGACGGTACGGGTGTCACGTACACCTCCCTGGAGAAGGCGCCCGCGGTCCTGCTGGTCGGGTTCGAGTCCGAGGAGGAGGCGCCCGGCGTCTTCCTGCGGCTGCGCAAGGCCTGGCGGGGACACGGGCAGAAGGTCTACTCGCTCGCCACGCACTCGACCCGCGGCCTGGAGAAGGCCGGCGGCACGCTGCTGCCCGCCGCCCCCGGCACCGAGACCGAGTGGCTGGACGCGCTCGGGAGCGGGTTCGGGCTGGAGGAGAGCGGGGCGAAGGCCGCCGAGGCACTGCGCACCGAGGGTGCGGTGATCGTCGTCGGAGAGCGGCTGGCCGCCGTGGCGGGTGGGCTCACCGCCGCCGTACGGGCCGCTTCCACGACCGGCGCCCAGCTGGTGTGGATCCCGCGCCGGGCCGGGGAGCGAGGCGCCGTCGAGGTGGGCGCGCTGCCCTCGCTGCTGCCGGGCGGACGTCCGGCGACCGACCCGCGCGCGCGGGACGAGGTCGCCGTCGCCTGGGGCGTGGCCGAACTGCCGCACCGCTTCGGCCGCGACACCGGCCAGATCGTCGAGGCCGCCGCCGCGGGCGAGTTGCGGGCCCTGGTGGTCGCCGGCGTCGAGGTCGCCGACCTGCCCGATCCGGCACGCGCGCGGGACGCCCTGCACGAAGTGGGCTTCCTGGTGTCGCTGGAACTGCGGCCCAGCGAGGTCACCGAGCACGCCGATGTCGTCCTCCCGGTCGCCGCGGTCGCCGAGAAGGCGGGCACCTTCCTCAACTGGGAGGGCCGGGCCCGCCTCTTCGAGGCCGCGCTCAAGCCCGACCAGATGACCCGCCGCCTCGCACCGGCCGACGCGCGCGTGCTCCAGATGCTGGCCGACGCCATGGACGTACACCTGGGGCTGCCGGATCTGCGGACCGCGCGGCAGGAACTGGACCGGCTCGGGGCCTGGGACGGAGCGCGGGCCACCAACCCCTTGGAGATCGGCGCCCAGTTGCCGCGTCCGGCCGCCGGGGAAGCGGTGCTCGCCGGGCACCGGCTGCTGCTCGACCAGGGGCGTCTCCAGGAGGGCGACGACGCGCTCGCCGGGACACGGCACGCCGCACACGCGCGCGTGTCGGCCCCCACGGCCGCCGAAGCCGGTGTCAAGGACGGTGACCTGCTCGCCGTGACGGGCGCCACCGGGACGGTCGAACTGCCCCTCAGGGTCACCGAGATGCCCGACCGCGTGGTCTGGCTGCCGCTGAACTCCACCGGAGGCGGCGTCGCCTCCGACACCGGGGCGCTGCCCGGCGCACTCGTCCGCATCGGCCCGGCGACGCTCGCCTCCGAGGCCCCCAAGGAGGTGGAGGCATGAGCCCGTACCTCGCCGCTGAAGACCTCTCCATGTTCGGCACCGACCCCTGGTGGCTGGTCGTCGTCAAGGCGGTCTTCTGCTTCGCCTTCCTGATGATCACCGTGCTGTTCTCCATCGTGTGGGAACGCAAGGTCGTCGCCTGGATGCAGCTGCGCGTCGGTCCCAACCGGCACGGCCCCTGGGGCATGCTCCAGTCGCTCGCCGACGGCGTGAAACTGATGCTCAAGGAAGACCTGATCGTCAAGCGCGCGGACAAGGTGATCTACATCCTCGCGCCGGTCATCGCGGCCATCCCGGCCTTCATGGCGATCGCGGTGATCCCCTTCGGGCCGGCCGGCAACGAGGTCTCGATCTTCGGCCACCGTACGACGATGCAGCTCACGGACCTGCCGATCGCGATGCTCTACATCCTCGCGGTCGCCTCGGTCGGCATCTACGGGATCGTCCTCGCGGGCTGGAGTTCCGGATCCACCTACCCCCTGCTGGGCGGTCTGCGGGCCTGCGCGCAGATGATCTCCTACGAGATCGCCATGGGCGCCGCCTTCGCCTCGGTGTTCCTCTACTCCGGGTCTATGTCGACCTCGACCATCGTCGAACAGCAGCACGACCGCTGGTACATCGTGCTGCTGCCGGTCTCCTTCGTCATCTACATCATCACGATGGTCGGCGAGACCAACCGCGCCCCCTTCGACATGCCGGAGTCCGAGGGCGACCTGGTCGGCGGCTTCAACACCGAGTACTCGTCCATCAAGTTCGCGCTGTTCATGCTTGCCGAGTACGTCAACATGGTGACCGTCTCGGCCGTGTCGGTGACGCTCTTCCTGGGCGGCTGGCGGGCCCCCTGGCCCATCAGCACCTTCTGGGAGGGCGCCAACCACGGCTGGTGGCCGATGGCCTGGTTCGTCCTCAAGGTGCAGCTGCTGCTGTTCTTCTTCATCTGGCTGCGCGGCACCCTCCCGCGCGTGCGCTACGACCAGCTGATGAAGCTCGGCTGGAAGGTCCTCATCCCGGTCTCGCTGGTCTGGCTGATGCTCGTCGCGACCGTACGGACCCTGCGCAACGAGAACTACGACTTCGCCGACATCGCCCTCTACGTCGGCGGCGGTGTCCTCGTCCTGCTTCTGCTGTCCTTCGTGGCCGACATGTTCCGCGACCGGGGCAAGCCACCGCTGACGGCCGACGACGAGCCCGTCGCCTTCGACCCGATGGCGGGCGGATTCCCCGTACCGCCACTGCCGGGACAGGAGGCGCAGACGGTGCCGCGCAGGCGCCCGCGCCGCGAGCGCGAGTTGATTGTCAGTGGTGGACCGGATACTGGCAGTGACGGATCTCTGGATGGAAAGGAGGCGTCCGATGGCTGAGGAACCCAAGGAGACCAAGCCCGGTTTTCAGAACCCCGTGGCCGGCTTCGGCGTGACCTTCAAGGCCATGTTCAAGAAGCGGCTGACCGAGCAGTACCCCGAGCAGCAGAAGACCACCGCCCCACGGTTCCACGGACGGCACCAGCTCAACCGCCATCCGGACGGCCTGGAGAAGTGCATCGGCTGCGAACTGTGCGCCTGGGCCTGCCCCGCGGACGCCATCTATGTGGAGGGCGCCGACAACACCGACGAGGAGCGCTACTCCCCGGGTGAGCGGTACGGCGCCGTCTACCAGATCAACTACGCCCGCTGCATCCTGTGCGGCCTGTGCATCGAGGCGTGCCCCACGCGCGCGTTGACGATGACGAACGAGTTCGAGCTGGCCGACAGCAGCCGCGCCAACCTCATCTACACCAAGGAACAGCTGCTCGCCGGACTCGACGAGGGCATGGTCGACTCGCCCCACTCGATCTTCCCGGGCACCGACGAACAGGACTACTACCAGGGGCTGGTCACCGAGGCCGCGCCCGGCACGGTGCGTCAGGTCGCCGTCTCCAGGGGCGAGAAGCCCGAGGACGGGGAGGTGGGGGCATGAGCGCGCAGCTCGCCGCTTACTCCACCTCCACTGGTGAGGCCTTTCAGTTCTGGGTGCTCGGTACCGTCGCCGTGGCCGGGGCCCTGTGCACCGTCTTCATGAGGCGAGCCGTGCACAGCGCGCTCTGTCTCGCCGGAACCATGATCATCCTGGCGGTGTTCTACCTGGCCAACGGCGCCTATTTCCTGGGCGTCGTCCAGATCGTCGTCTACACCGGCGCGATCATGATGCTGTTCCTCTTCGTGGTCATGCTCGTCGGTGTCACCGCGGCGGACTCCCTGAAGGAGACCATCAAGGGCCAGCGCTGGCTGGCCCTGGTCTGCGGGCTCGGCTTCGGCATCCTCCTGACGGCGGGCGTCGGGAACGCCTCTCTGACGGAGTTCGCCGGCCTCGGCCAGGCCAATGCGAACGGCAACGTGGAGGGCCTCGCCGCCCTCATCTTCACGAAGTACGTGTTCGCCTTCGAGATCACCGGCGCCCTGCTGATCACGGCCGCCGTCGGCGCCATGGTGCTCACGCACCGCGAGCGCACCGAGCGTGCCAAGACCCAGCGCGAGCTGGCCGAAGAGCGCGTACGGGACGGCAAGCACCTGCCGCCGCTGCCCGCCCCGGGTGTGTACGCCCGGCACAACGCGGTGGACATCGCGGGGCTGCTGCCCGACGGCACCCCGGCCGAGCTGTCGGTCATGCAGACGCTGCGCCAGCGCGGCCAGATCCGTGATGTGTCCGCCGAGGCCATCAGCGACCTCAAGGCCCTGGAGCAGCGCTCCGAGGACCGCCTGGAGCGCACCAACAGCGGCCCGGCCAGTGGTTCAGCCGGTGGCTCGAACAGTGGGGAGGCGTCGAAGTGAACCCGGTCAACTACCTCTATCTCGCCGCCCTGCTGTTCACGATCGGCGCCACCGGCGTCCTGATCAGGCGCAACGCGATCGTCGTCTTCATGTGCGTCGAGCTGATGCTCAACGCCTGCAACCTCGCGTTCGTCGCCTTCTCCCGGATGCACGGCAATCTCGACGGGCAGGTCATCGCCTTCTTCACGATGGTCGTCGCCGCCGCGGAGGTCGTCGTCGGGCTCGCGATCATCGTGTCCCTGTTCCGTTCCCGCCACTCGGCCTCGGTCGACGACGCCAGCCTGATGAAGCTGTAAGGGGTCGCTGAATCGTGGAGAACCTGATTGCGCTGCTGGTGGCGGCGCCTCTGCTCGGAGCGGTCGTACTGCTGTGCGGCGGCCGGCGGCTCGACGCCGTCGGCCACTGGATCGGCACGGCTCTCGCCGCCTCCTCCTTCGTGATCGGCGTGGTCCTCTTCGCCGACATGCTGGGCAAGGACGCCGAGCACCGCGCCCTGATGCAGCACCTGTTCAGCTGGATCCCCGTCGAGGGCTTCCAGGCCGACGTCGCCTTCCAGCTCGACCAGCTGTCGATGACGTTCGTCCTGCTGATCTCCGGAGTCGGCTCGCTGATCCACGTGTACTCGATCGGGTACATGGAGCACGACGAGCGGCGCCGCCGCTTCTTCGGCTATCTCAACCTGTTCCTCGCGGCGATGCTGCTGCTCGTCCTCGCCGACAACTACCTCCTGCTGTACGTCGGCTGGGAGGGCGTCGGCCTTGCCTCGTACCTCCTGATCGGCTTCTGGCAGCACAAGCCCAGCGCCGCGACCGCCGCGAAGAAGGCCTTCCTGGTCAACCGCGTCGGCGACATGGGCCTCTCGATCGCCATCATGCTGATGTTCACCACCTTCGGGACCTTCGCCTTCGGGCCGGTCCTCGAAGCCACCGGTGAGACGAGCGAGGGCAAGCTCACCGCCATCGCCCTGATGCTGCTGCTCGCGGCCTGCGGCAAGTCCGCCCAGGTGCCGCTGCAGTCCTGGCTCGGGGACGCGATGGAGGGCCCGACCCCGGTCTCGGCCCTCATCCACGCGGCGACGATGGTGACCGCGGGCGTGTATCTGATCGTCCGCTCCGGGGAGATCTTCAACGCGGCGCCCGACGCCCAGTTGGTGGTCACCGTGGTCGGCGCGGTCACGCTCCTCTTCGGTGCGATCGTCGGTTGCGCGAAGGACGACATCAAGAAGGCGCTGGCCGGCTCGACCATGTCGCAGATCGGGTACATGATCCTCGCGGCCGGACTCGGTCCCATCGGCTACGTCTTCGCGATCATGCACCTGGTGACCCACGGATTCTTCAAGGCCGGGCTCTTCCTCGGCGCCGGCTCGGTCATGCACGGCATGAACGACGAGGTCGACATGCGCAAGTACGGCGGCCTCCGCAAGTACATGCCGGTCACCTTCGTGACCTTCGGTCTCGGGTACCTCGCCATCATCGGCTTCCCGGGTCTGTCCGGCTTCTTCTCCAAGGACAAGATCATCGAGGCGGCGTTCGCCAAGGGCGGCACCGAGGGCTGGATCCTCGGCAGCGTGGCCCTGCTCGGCGCGGCCATCACCGCGTACTACATGACGCGCGTGATGCTGATGACGTTCTTCGGCGAGAAGCGCTGGCAGCCCGACGAGAACGGCAACGAACCGCACCCGCACGAGTCCCCGAAGTCCATGACGATCCCCATGATCGTGCTCGCCTTCGGCTCGGTCTTCGCGGGCGGGATCTTCGGTATCGGCGACCGCTTCCTGCACTGGCTGGAGCCCGTCACCGAACACGCGCACGGACACCCGCCGATCAGCGCCCTCACGGTCACGCTGTCCACGATGGTCGTGCTCGTCATCGGCGTCGGCCTCGCGTACGTCCAGTACGGGCGCCGTCCGGTCCCGGTGCTCGCCCCGCGCGGGTCGCTGCTCACCCGGGCCGCCCGGCGCGACCTCCTCCAGGACGACTTCAACCACGTCGTCCTCGTACGAGGCGGAGAGCACCTCACCCGCTCCCTGGTGTACGTCGACCACACCCTGGTCGACGGGGTCGTCAACGGTACGGCGGCCTCCATGGGCGGCCTGTCCGGACGGCTCCGCAAGCTGCAGAACGGCTACGCGCGGTCGTACGCGGTCTCGATGTTCGGCGGTGCGGCGATCCTCATCGCCGCGACCCTGCTGATGAGGGCGGTCTGATACCGATGTCCTTTCCCCTCCTGACAGCGACGGCGGCGCTCCCGGCCCTCGGGGCGATCGCCACGGCGGCCGTACCGGCCGCGCGGCGCACCGCCGCCAAGTGGCTGGCGCTGATCGTCTCGCTCGCCACGCTGGTGCTCGCCGCGATCGTCCTGGTGCGCTTCGACCCGGACGGCGACCGCTACCAGCTCACCGAATCCCGCGCCTGGATCAAGGACTTCGGGGTGCGGTACGAGCTGGGCGTGGACGGCATCGCCGTGGCGCTCATCGCGCTGACCGCGCTGCTGATCCCGTTCGTGATCCTGGCCGGCTGGCACGACGCCGACCCCCTGGAGACCGGGAACACGCGCTGGCGGCCCACCCAGGGCTTCTTCGCGCTCATCCTGGCCGTCGAGGCGATGGTGATCATCTCCTTCGAGGCCACCGACGTCTTCCTCTTCTACATCTTCTTCGAAGCCATGCTCATCCCGATGTACTTCCTCATCGGCGGCTTCGGCGACCGCGCCCACGAGCACGGCGAGGAAACGGCGTCCACCCAACGCTCGTACGCGGCCGTGAAGTTCCTCCTCTACAACCTCGTCGGCGGACTGATCATGCTGGCGGCCGTGATCGGCCTCTATGTGGTCGCCGGGAACTTCTCGCTCACGGAGATCGCCGCCGCGCGGGCCAACGGTTCGCTGGACATGGCGACGAACACCGAACGCTGGCTGTTCCTCGGGTTCTTCTTCGCCTTCGCGGTGAAAGCTCCCCTGTGGCCGCTGCACACCTGGCTGCCCAACGCCATGGGCGAGGCCACCGCGCCGGTCGCCGTGCTGATCACGGCGGTCGTCGACAAAGTCGGCACCTTCGCGATGCTCCGCTTCTGCCTCCAGCTGTTCCCGGAGGCGTCGAAGTGGGCGACGCCCGTCATCCTCGTACTGGCGCTGATCAGCATCATCTACGGGGCGCTGCTCGCGGTCGGGCAGCGGGACATCAAGCGGCTGGTCGCGTACGCGTCGATCTCGCACTTCGGGTTCATCGTGCTGGGCATCTTCGCGATGACCAGCCAGGGCCAGTCGGGCGCGACGCTGTACATGGTCAACCACGGGATCTCGACGGCCGCGCTGATGCTGGTGGCCGGCTTCCTGATCTCGCGGCGCGGCTCGCGGCTCATCGCCGACTACGGAGGCGTCCAGAAGGTCGCTCCGGTGCTCGCCGGCACGTTCCTGATCGGCGGGCTCGCGACCCTGTCGCTGCCGGGCCTCGCGCCCTTCGTGAGCGAGTTCCTGGTCCTGGTGGGCACCTACGCGCGCTATCCGGTGGTCGGCATCATCGCCACCTTCGGCATCGTCCTCGCCGCGCTCTACACCCTCGTCCTCTACCAGAGGACGATGACGGGCCCGGTGAAGGCCGAGGTCGCCAAGATGCCGGACCTCAGGGTGCGTGAACTCGTGGTCGTGACGCCGCTGATCGTGCTGCTGATCTTCCTGGGCGTCTATCCGAAGCCCCTGACGGACATCGTCAACCCGGCGGTCAAGCAGACCATGTCCGACGTCCAGAAGAAGGACCCCCAGCCCGAGGTGGAGGCGGCCAAGTGAGCGCATCAGCCGTCCACAGCCTGTGGACAACGGCGGCCGATCCGATCTCCAAGATCGACGCGCCGAAGATCGAATACGGGCAATTGTCGCCCACCCTGATCGTCATCGGCGCGGCGATCGTCGGGATCCTGGTCGAGGCGTTCGTGCCCCGCAAGTCCCGCTACTACGTGCAGTTGTTCGTGTCCGTCGTCGCTCTCACCGCGGCCTTCGCCGCGGTCGTGGGGCTCGCGGCGAGCGGGTACGGCACCACCAAGGCCGGCATCGCGGCGATGGGCGCCATCGCCGTCGACGGGCCCGCACTGTTCCTCCAGGGCACGATCCTGCTCGCGGGGCTGGTCGGACTCTTCACCTTCGCCGAACGGCGGCTCGACCCGGAGGCCCACGGCAACCGCGTCGACTCGTTCGTGGCGCAGGCCGCGTCCGTACCGGGCAGCGACAGCGAAAAAGCCGCGGTGAAGGCCGGGTTCACCACCACCGAGGTGTTCCCACTGCTGCTGTTCGCGGTCGGCGGCATGCTGATCTTCCCGTCGGCCAACGACCTGCTGACCCTGTTCGTGGCCCTGGAAGTCTTCTCGCTGCCGCTCTACCTCCTGTGCGCTCTGGCCCGCCGCAAGCGGCTCATGTCGCAGGAGGCCGCGGTCAAGTACTTCCTGCTCGGCGCCTTCGCCTCCGCGTTCACCCTCTTCGGCATCGCACTGCTGTACGGCTACGCGGGCTCGGTGTCGTACGGGACGATCGCCCAGGTCGTCGACGGCACCATCCAGAACGTCGATCCGGCCCTCGCCGACACCATGGGCAACGACGCGCTGCTGCTCATCGGCGCCGCGATGATCGTCATGGGCCTGCTCTTCAAGGTGGGCGCCGTCCCGTTCCACATGTGGACGCCGGACGTGTACCAGGGCGCGCCCACGCCGGTGACGGGCTTCATGGCGGCGGCGACGAAGGTGGCGGCGTTCGGCGCGCTGCTGCGGCTGCTGTACGTCGTGCTGCCGGGCCTGCGCTGGGACTGGCGGCCGGTCATGATGGGCGTCGCGGTCGTCACCATGGTGGGCGGCGCGATCGTCGCGATCACGCAGACCGACATCAAGCGGCTGCTGGCGTACTCGTCCATCGCGCACGCCGGGTTCATCCTCGCGGGTGTCATCGCGATGACACCGGACGGGATCTCGTCCGTCCTCTTCTATCTGGCCGCGTACTCGTTCGTGACGATCGGGGCGTTCGCCGTGGTCACGCTGGTGCGGGACGCCGGGGGAGAGGCGACCCATCTGTCCAAGTGGGCGGGGCTGGGCCGCCGGTCGCCGCTGGTGGCCGCCGTGTTCGCGGTGTTCCTGCTGGCCTTCGCGGGCATTCCGCTGACCTCCGGGTTCGCCGGGAAGTTCGCCGTGTTCAAGGCGGCGGCGGAGGGCGGCGCGGGCGCGCTGGTCGTGGTCGGTGTGATCTCGTCGGCGATCGCCGCGTTCTTCTACATCCGGGTGATCGTGCTGATGTTCTTCAGCGAGCCCCGGCCCGAAGGACCCACCGTCGCCGTGCCGTCGCCGTTGACCATGACGGCGATCGGGGTGGGGGTGGCGGTCACCGTGGTGCTGGGTGTGGCGCCGCAGTACTTCCTCGACCTGGCCAACCAGGCGGGCGTCTTCGTGCGCTGAGCAGCGCGTTTCAGCAGGTTTCGTGGATTGCGCAGGGCCCCGGTCTCCTCTTGGGACCGGGGCCCTGCGCGTGTTCGAGCGGTCCGGAACGTCAGGCGGCCGGGCAGGTCACCGTGGGGTTCCAGCGGGCGAACATGCCATTGGGGTTCTTCTTCCAGACCCAGGCGTGCAGGTCGTAGTGGATCGGCATACCGGGCTCATGGCCGAGCATCGGGCCGTTGAAGGGGACACCGAACAGGCTGGGGCGGTCGTCGTCGGTCGTCAGATCCTGGTCCTTGTCCACCACGATCCACTCCACGGCGACCAGCCTGCGCGACTCGGGGGCGGCGGCGTCGACCGTGGGCGCTTCCCCGTCGAGCGCGTCCATGTCGTCGAGCCAGCTCGTGTCGGACGCCTCGTCCATCCAGTCCTCGTTGGCCCGGTCCTCGTACAGCAGAGCGGCCGGTTTCGCCGGATCGAGTGAACCGTAGAGCTTCTCGTTGATGTAGTGGTGCCCCATCCCGCCGAGCGTCGGGCTGGCCGAGCAGAAGGCGGGCTTGTAGCCGTCCGTGACGGCGAACGGGGCGTACTGGTACTTCGCCGTGCTTTCGAGCGTCTTGGCCAGCTCGGTCCAGACCGCGGGGTCGACGGGATCGCTCGGCGCGGAGTGCGCGGGGGCGACGGCCAGGGAGAGGGACGCGGCGGCGGCCGTGGCGAGGGCGACGGTGACCTTGAACCGGCTGCGGGGCATGTGGGGACTCCTTGAGCGGGAGAGGCGCTCGGGAGGGCGCCGGTCCGAGAGGCGCGCGCGGGGCGCCGGTCCGTTGTACGGGCCTCCCCTCGTCCCGCCCGAGCAGCATGTCCCGGGGTGTTCGGGGGCGCCACGTGAAGCGGCCATTGGGCTGAACACCCGGATCCGGCGGAGGGCGCCGGTGACACGGGGCGCGGGTGTGGCGGGGCAGCCTGTGGATAACTCCGGGGCTGTCGGTGCGGGCCCCTATGGTGGACGCAGTGGTCGAGGCGCGACGTACGGGGGACACGACGATGAGCGCGATGAGCGTGATGGGCGGGTCGGGTGTGATGACGGAAGCGGGCGAGGGTCCGGGCACGGTCGTCGGATCGGCGGCCGGGGCGGCGGACAGCGAGGCGCTGGCCACGCTGCACCGGGTCTTCGGGTACGACTCCTTCCGCGGCGAGCAGGCGGCGGTCATCGAGCATGTGGTGGCAGGCGGGGACGCCGTCGTCCTCATGCCGACCGGCGGTGGCAAGTCGCTCTGCTACCAGATTCCGTCCCTGGTCAGACCGGGTACGGGGATCGTCGTCTCGCCCCTCATCGCGCTGATGCAGGACCAGGTGGACGCGCTGCGGGCACTCGGTGTGCGGGCCGGGTTCATGAACTCCACGCAGGACTTCGGCGAGCGGCGGGCGGTGGAGGCCGAGTTCCTGGCCGGTGAGCTGGACCTCCTGTACCTGGCGCCGGAGCGGCTGCGGCTGGAGTCGACCCTGGATCTGCTCTCCCGGGGGAAGATCGCTGTCTTCGCCATCGACGAGGCGCACTGCGTCTCGCAGTGGGGACATGACTTCCGGCCCGACTACCTGGCGCTGTCGCTGCTGGGCGAGCGCTGGCCGGACGTCCCGCGGATCGCGCTCACGGCGACGGCCACGCATGCGACGCACCAGGAGATCACCCAGCGCCTGGGCATGCCGGACGCCCGTCACTTCGTGGCGAGCTTCGACCGGCCCAACATCCAGTACCGCATCGTGCCCAAGGCCGACCCCAAGAAGCAGCTGCTGACCTTCCTGAAGGAGGAGCACGACGGCGACGCGGGCATCGTCTACTGCCTCTCGCGCAACTCCGTGGAGCGCACGGCGGAGTTCCTCGCCGCGCACGGCGTCCGGGCGGTGCCGTACCACGCGGGCCTGGACTCGGGCACCCGCGCGGCGAACCAGTCGCGCTTCCTGCGCGAGGACGGCCTCGTCGTGGTGGCGACCATCGCCTTCGGGATGGGCATCGACAAGCCGGACGTCCGGTTCGTGGCCCACCTCGACCTGCCCAAGTCGGTCGAGGGCTACTACCAGGAGACGGGCCGCGCCGGCCGTGACGGACTGCCGTCCACGGCCTGGATGGCCTACGGACTGAACGACGTCATACAACAGCGCAAGATGATCCAGGGCAGCGAGGGCGACGAGGCTTTCCGGCGCCGCGCGCAGGCGCACCTGGACGCGATGCTGGCGCTGTGCGAGACGGTGGAGTGCCGGCGCGGGCAGCTGCTCGTCTACTTCGGCCAGGACCCGGTGCCGGGCGGCTGCGGCAACTGCGACACCTGCCTGACCCCGCCGGAGACCTGGGACGGCACGGTCGCCGCGCAGAAGGTGCTGTCCACGGTCTGGCGGCTGGAGCGTGAGCGGCGGCAGAAGTTCGGCGCGATGCAGATCGTCGACATCCTGCTGGGGCGGCGCACGGCGAAGGTGATCCAGTTCGACCACGACCAGCTCTCCGTGTTCGGCATCGGAGAGGAACTGGCCGAGGGCGAATGGCGCGGTGTCGTACGGCAGTTGCTGGCCCAGGGGCTGCTCGCGGTCGAGGGCGAGTACGGCACGCTGGTGCTGACCGAGACGAGTGGTGCCGTGCTGGGGCGCGAGCGGGAGGTGCCGCTGCGCAAGGAGCCGAAGAAGGCGGCGACCGCACGGTCGGCGGCCGGTGGCGGCCGGAGTGAGAAGAAGGCGAAGGCGGCGGCTGTCGCGTTGCCCGAGGAACTGCAGCCGGCGTTCGAGGCCCTGCGTGCCTGGCGCGCCGAACAGGCTCGCGAGCAGGGCGTTCCGGCGTACGTCATCTTCCACGACGCCACGCTCCGGGAGATCGTCAGCGTCTGGCCAGGGTCGGTGGCGGAGCTGGGCGGAATCAGCGGGGTGGGCGAGAAGAAGCTCGCCACGTACGGGGAGGGCGTGTTGGGGGCGCTTTCGGCGCTGGGCGGGGCGCCGCCGGTGTCCGGGGCGGCGGCGCAGGTCTCGGAGGCGGTTACTGAGCCTGGCTCCAAGTCCGCCTCCGGCTCCATGGGCAGTGACAGCGGCAGGGGTACGGGATCCGGGGCGCGGGCCGAGCAGTTGGGGCCGGACGACTGGCCCGAGATGGAGATGGAACCCGAGCCGGAGGACTGGATGTAGGGGCTGGACAGAGGGGGAGGGACCGGGGCGGCGGGGCGGGGCCGGGGCGCGTCGGTGTCCTCCCGGTCGGCGCCGGACCGGACCGACGACCTGGCCCGTTGCCTGCTTGTCCGTTGCCCCGCCCGCTGCTCCGGACCTGCTGCTCCGGGCGCCTCGCTCAGCTCGCCGACGTGATCCTGCCCGTCACCTCGCCGAGGCCTACGCGGGTGCCACCCGGACCCGGGGCCCAGGCGGTGAGGGTGACCTCGTCGCCGTCCTCCAGGAAGGTGCGCTTGCCGGTGGGGAGTTCGAGGGGGTCGGTGCCGTTCCAGGTGAGTTCGAGGAGGGAGCCGCGTTCGCGTTCGGTGGGGCCGCTGACTGTGCCCGAGCCGTAGAGGTCGCCGGTGCGGAGGGAGGCACCGTTGACGGTCATGTGGGCGAGTTGCTGGGCGGCCGTCCAGTACATCGTGGAGAAGGGGGGCTCGGAGATGGTGTGGCCGTTCACGGCGACGGAGATACGCAGGTCGTAGCCGCCGGGCTCGTCCTCGGCGTCGTCGAGGTAGGGGAGCAGGGGGTGCGTGCGGGCGGGCGGGGCGACCCGGGCGTCCTCCAAGGCGTCCAGCGGGGTGATCCACGCCGAGACGGACGTGGCGAAGGACTTGCCCAGGAACGGGCCCAGCGGGACGTACTCCCAGGCCTGGAGGTCGCGGGCGGACCAGTCGTTCAGCAGGCAGAGGCCGAAGACGTGGTCCCGGAAGGCCGACAGGGGCACGGCGCTGCCCATGGGCGACGGTGTGCCCACCACGAAGCCCACCTCCGCCTCGATGTCCAGGCGTACCGACGGGCCGAAGAGCGGGGCCGGGTCGGTGGGGGCCTTGCGCTGGCCCGACGGACGTACGACCTCCGTGCCGGAGACGACGACCGTGCCCGAGCGGCCGTGGTAACCGATCGGCAGGTGCTTCCAGTTGGGGGTCAGGGAGTCCGCGGCGTCGGGGCGGAAGATCTGGCCGACGTTCCGGGCGTGGTTCTCGGAGGCGTAGAAGTCGACGTAGTCCGCGACCTCGAAGGGGAGGTGCAGGCTCACCGAGGAGAGGGGGTGGAGGAGCGGGGCGATGGTGTCCTGGTGGGACGGGACGGTGACCCAGGCGGTGAGGGCGCGTCGGATGTCGGACCAGGTCGTGGGACCCGCGGCGAGAAGGGGGTTGAGGGTCGGGCGGGCCAGTACGGAGACATAGGGGGAGCCGAGCGCGGCGGCTGCGGCGCCCGCGTCCAGGACGTGGTCGCCGAGCCGGACGCCGACCCGGCGGTCCGTGGAGCCCGCCGGGGAGAACACGCCGTAGGGGAGGTTGTGCGGGCCGAAGGGGTCGCCCTCGGGGACATCGAAGGGGGGCATGGGTGCTGCCTCGCTCTCGTGTGTCGTGCCGTGTGGCCATGTGGTCGCGCCACAGGTTACGGGTGAGTTGCGGGCTCGGGGCAGTGTCCCCAGTGTCTAAAGAGTTCGTAATGTCCGGATAGGCCTTGTCCGGAGCGGGTGATTCCGGCTTAGCGTCCTTTGGGGGGACACGGACGGGGTGGGTCCGGTCCGTAAGGGGGACACGTGGGGGGACCCGTGGCCAGGAGCAGCACTGTGCCGTTTTCGGCTGACCATGCCGTGCCGGCGCTGATCGTGAAGTTCGGTGACTATCCGCTGCACCACGGAGGCGTCGGGGCCATCCGCAGTCTGGGACGGCTGGGCGTTCCGATGTATGCGATCACCGAGGACCGTTACACGCCCGCGGCCTCCTCGCGTTATCTGCGGCGCGCGTTCGTCTGGCCGACCACCGGGACCGAGGAACCCGACCGGCTCGTCGAGGGGTTGCTGCGGATCGGGCGGCGGATCGGGCGTCCCGCTGTCCTCGTTCCCACGGACGAGGAGGCGGCCGTACTGATCGCCGAGCGGCAGGAGGAACTCGGGGGCGCGTTTCTCTTTCCGCGCGTGGAGGCGGGGCTGCCGCGTCGGCTGGCCAGCAAGCAGGGGCTGCACGAGTTGTGCGTGGAGCACGGCATACCGACCCCGGCCGCCGCCTTTCCGCAGTCGTACGACGAGATCGAGCGGTTCGCGCGGACGGCCCGGTTCCCGTTGGTGGCCAAGAACCGGGAGGCGTTCGTGCGGCGCGCCCGGCCCGCCGTCAACGGCACTACGCGCATCGCGAGTCGGGAGGCGCTGCTGTCCCTGGCCCGTGACTGGGGTGAGCGTCCCGGCGTGATCCTTCAGGAGTATCTGCCCCGGGAGGAGGCCGAGGACTGGATCGTGCACGCCTACTTCGACGCGGACTCGAACCCGCGCGCGTTGTTCACGGGCGTGAAGGTCCGTTCCTGGCCGCCGCACGCGGGAATGACGGCAAATGCGTACGTCGTCGACAATCCGGAACTCGCGGACCTTGCCGCACGTTTCATCAAACAGATCGGCTTCACCGGAATCATCGACCTCGACCTGCGCTTCGACCGGCGCGACGGACAGTACAAGCTCCTCGACTTCAACCCGCGGATGGGCGCCCAGTTCCGGCTCTTCGAGAGCGAGCCGGGGGTGGACGTCGTCCGGGCCATGCATCTCGATCTGACCGGGCGCACCGTTCCGGAGGGGGAACAGCGCGCCGGGCACCGGTACATCGTGGAGAACATCGACCTGCCCGCCCTCCTCGCCTACCGGCGCAGCGGCTACACGACGCCGCACGCACCGACCCGGGCGAGCGGGACGGAACTGGCCTGGCTCGCGGGTGACGACCCGCTGCCGTTCCTCACGATGCTCGCCCGCTTCGTACGGCCGGGCGCGAAGCATCTGTATCAGCTGTGGCGGGCCGGCCGTCGCGGCGGCAAGGCGTAGTGACGACAACCTGCCGACCGGTCGGACGGTGGCAGCAGAGCAACGCGAAGTGGCGAAGCAGCGTCCTGGGGAGGGGACTTCGTGAATCATCCGGTAGCGGTAATCGGTGCGGGACCGTTCGGTCTGTCGACCGCCGCGCATCTGCGGGCGCGTGGCATTCCGGTGAGAGTGTTCGGCGAGCCCATGGTGAGCTGGCGGGACCACATGCCCGCCGGGATGCTCCTGAAGTCGACGCCGGCGGCCTCCAGCATCGACGCCCCGCAGCGGGGCCACACGCTGGTCGACTACTGCGACGCGGCGGGGATACGCCGGTTGGTCACGGACGAGGACATCGTCCCGGTGGAGACCTTCGTCGCGTACGGCGAGTGGTTCCAGCAGCGGCTCGTGCCCGAGTTGGAGCGGGTGCGGGTGGTGTCCGTGGACCGGCGGCAGCACAAGGGCGCGGGCGACGGCGGTGGCGGTGGCGGCGGTGGCTTCGAACTCAAGCTGGATTCGGGCGAGTTGTTCACCGCGCGGGCGGTCGTGGTGGCGACGGGCCTGTCGGGGCTCGCGCATCTGCCCCCGGAGCTGGCCGGCGCCGCGCCGGACGGGCCCTCGCCCACGGGTCCGGTGTCCCACAGTTCGCAGCACCATGACCTGGGCCGGTTCGCGGGCCGGGAGCTGATCGTCGTCGGTGCGGGCCAGTCCGCGCTGGAGACGGCGGCGCTGGCGGCGGAGGCGGGGGCGCGGGTACGGGTGGTGTCGCGGGGGCGGAGTCGTGTCGCCTTCGGTGCGCCCCCTTGGCGGCAGCCCAGGCTGCGGCCCGAGTCGCCGTTCGGCAACGCGTGGTCGCTCTGGGCCCTCACCTACTACCCGCACCCCTACCGCCACCTCCCGGCCCAGGCCCGCCACTATCTGGTCCGCCGGGTCCTCGGACCCCTCGGGGCGTGGTGGCTGCGCGACCGGTTCGAGGGGAAGGTGCAGGTGAGCGAGGTCGCGCGGATCGTCGGGGCCACGGGGGCCACGGGGGCGACGGAGGGCACGGGGGCGACGGAGGGCACGGGGAACATGGGGATCACCGGGGCTGCGGGGGGCTCCGCCGGTCGGCGGCCGGTGCTGACCGTGGAGGATCTGGGCGGCCGTACACGAGAGTTGTCGGCCGACCACGTCATAGCCGCGACCGGCTACCGCGTCGACATCGCCGCGATGGACTTCCTCGGGCACGAGCTGCGTACGGAGCTGGCGGTGAGCCGGGGGACGCCGAGGCTCGGTGCCGGGTACGTGTCCTCCGTACCCGGGCTGTACTTCACGGGGTTGCCGGCGGCTGCCTCGTACGGGCCGGTGATGCGGTTCGTGTGCGGTACGGAGTTCGCGTCACCGCGGCTGGTGGGTCATCTGGCGGCTGCGCACGGGTAGGGCGTGGACGGGGCAGGCGACAACGGGTTGGGACCGCGTTTTCGAGCTGTTCGTGCCTTCCCGGGGCGGGAGTTGGGGCTCGCGACAGGGCTGTTGCCGCCGGGATGCCGAACGTCGTCCGGTTCGGGCGGAGACCGATGTGCCGAACGATCCGTATTCTCTGGATCATGGCCGCTCCCACCTCATACGCACTTATCGCCACGGACCTGGACGGAACGCTCCTGCGTGCCGACGACACGCTCTCCGACCGGTCGCGGACCGCGCTGGCGCGCGCCATGGCCGCCGGCGCCCAGCACCTGGTGGTGACGGGACGGCCGGCGCCGAGAGTCCGGCCGCTGCTCGACGACCTCGGGGCCGGGGGGCTCGCGGTGTGCGGACAGGGCGCGCAGGTGTACGACGCCGGCGCGGACCGTCTGCTGTGGTCGGTGACCCTGGACCAGGAGCTGGCCGAGACCGCGCTCGGCAAGATCGAGGCCGAGGTCGGGCAGGTGTACGCCGCCGTGGATCAGGACGGTGTCGACGGGCTGACGCTCATCGAACCCGGGTACCTGATGCCGCACCCGACGCTGCCCGCCGTACGGGTGCCGCACCGGGACGACCTGTGGGCCGCGCCCATCAGCAAGGTGTTGCTGCGTCACCCGTCCCTGTCCGACGACGAGTTGGCGTCGGCGGCGCGTGGAGCGGTCGGTTCGCTCGCGACCGTCACCATGTCGGGGCCGGGCACCGTCGAACTCCAGCCATGCGGCATCACCAAGGCGATGGGGCTCGCGCTGGCCGCCGAGTATCTAGGACTGGCCGCGTCCGCCACCATCGCCTTCGGCGACATGCCCAACGACATCCCGATGTTCGACTGGGCGGCCCACGGAGTGGCCATGGCCAACGCCCATCCCGAACTCAAGGCCGTGGCGGACGAGGTCACCCTCTCGAACGAGGACGACGGGATCGCGGCCGTGCTGGAGCGGTTGTTCGGAGGCGGGGACGGGAACGGGAATGCGGACCGGGCGTGGCGGTGAGGGCGGGCCGGCCTAGTAGGCGCCGTACACGTTGTCTATCGAGCCGTATCGCGCCGCCGCGTAGTTGCAGGCCGCGGTGATGTTCGCGATCGGGTCGTAGGGGTCGTACGAGGTGCCGGGGACGTGGTAGGCGGCGAAGGTCGGGTCGATGACCTGGAGGAGGCCCTTTGAGGGGGTGCCGGCTGCCGCGTTCGAGTCCCAGTTGTTGATGGCGTACGGGTTGCCCGACGACTCGCGGATGATGTTGCGGTAGATGCCGTCGTACGTTCCCGGGATTCCGTTCTGCGCCATGACGTCGAGCGATTCGCGGATCCAGCCGTCCAGGTTGTTCGCGTAGTTCGTCACCGAGGAGACGGACGAGACGGACGAGACGGACGACGGTGCGGCTGATGCCGTTGTCGCGGTCAGGAAGGGGAAGGCCAGGGCTGCGGCGGCCGTTCCTGTGATGGCGAGTGTGCGCGGGAGCGTGAGCGGGCGGCGGGTGGTTCTCGCGCGGTTGTGCTGACCTCGTGCGGGCATGGTGAGTCCTCTCCGACGCCTGCGAGGTGAGCTGTCGGGTTCGGGCGGGAGATGCCCGGCCGGGCGCGTTGTCCGCGCGCGGCTTCACCCCTAGCCGCTCCGGCGTCGTGCCCGGACCGGCGGCTTACCTGGGTCCCCCGCTCCTGCCTGCGTGAGTCACATGTGGGTGGGTGGGGATGGTGCTCTGCGGGCGGTGGCAGGATTCGGCGATCCGCCCGGCGTGGCGAGAACGTATGCGAGAGCACACGGGTGGAACAAGGGGCGGAAGCAGAGGACTTGGTCATTTGGGGCGCACGTTGGGGACAAAACGGGCGGTGGTGCGGAGTGGGTGGGAAGCAACTTGCCTTTTGCGAATGGGGAGTTTGTGGGGAGGGGGTGGTGGGGGCCGGGTTTTGGAGTGACTCGAATCACGGGGTGGGGGTAGTCGTGATGTGGGCAGGATGGGTGGCGTTAATGGGGGGTTTTAGGGTTTTTATGCTTCTTGCGGGTGTGTCCGTCGGGAGGGCGGAACCTCTCGTGCGATGCGCGTCGTTGTCGTAGCGACGGGTACGACGGGTGCCGTCAGGGAGGTGGTGGCGTATGCGCGCGTGCGGTCGCGGGTGTCACTGGTGGGGCGCGGGATGTTTATGAATGTCCATACTTATGGGCTGATCAAAAACATTCCGGTCGTGATCCGATACCGCCTGGCCTGGACGGGCGGGCGCTCGTGGTGATCGAAACGTGACCGGATACGCTGACTTGAGTGATGGCAGCGACCTATCGACACACCGTGTGACCGCCAGTAGACACCAGCAGACAGGAGATCCCTCGTGACCGTCGTCGGGCCGTTCGGGCTGAGCGTGCGGGACCAGGCTCTCGAAGCCGATGTCCAGGCCGGATTGGCGGCTGTCGAGGAAGGGTTGCTCGAAGCCACCAAGAGCGAGGTGCCCTTCATCACGGAGGCCGCGCAGCACCTCGTACGGGCCGGCGGGAAGCGGTTCCGGCCGTTGCTCGTGATGCTCGCCTCGCAGTTCGGGGACCGGCACGCGCCGGGGATCGTCCCGTCGGCGGTGGTAGTGGAGCTGACCCACCTCGCGACGCTGTACCACGACGACGTCATGGACGAGGCCGAGGTGCGGCGCGGGGTGCCCAGCGCCAACACGCGCTGGGGGAACTCCGTCGCGGTCCTGACCGGCGACTTTCTCTTCGCGCGCGCCTCGCACATCCTCGCCGACCTCGGGCCCGAGGCGGTGCGGGTGCAGGCGGAGGCGTTCGAGCGGCTGGTGACCGGGCAGATCCTGGAGACGGCGGGGCCGTCCGACGGGCGGGACCCTGTCGAGCACTATCTGGATGTGCTGGGCGGGAAGACCGGGTCGCTGGTGGCCGTGGCCTGCCGGTTCGGGGCGATGATGTCCGGCGCCGACGACAGTGTCGTGGATGTGCTCACCCAGTACGGGGAGCGGCTCGGGGTCGCCTTCCAGCTCGCGGACGACGTGCTGGACATCGCGTCCGACTCCCACGAGTCGGGGAAGACGCCGGGAACGGATCTGCGGGAGGGCATTCCCACGATGCCCGTGCTGCGGTTGCGGGAGCGGGTGGCCCGGATGGGGCTGGCCGAGGATGTCGCGCTGTGCGAGTTGCTGGACTCCGATCTGAGTGACGACGCGCGGCACGCGGAGGCGTTGGCCCGGCTGCGGGTGCATCCGGCGTTGGAGCAGGCCCGGCGGGACACGGTGCGGTACGCGCAGGAGGCGCGGGCTGCGTTGGTGCCGTTGGTGGAGTGCGATGCGAAGGTGGCGTTGGGGGAGATGTGCGACGCGGTGGTGCATCGGGCTGGGTAGTTTTTTCGCCCCCGCCGCCTTTACCCGTCCCATCCCGTTCCTGGGGGCTGCCGCCCCCAGACCCCCGCTGTCGGCCTGAACGGCCTCGTCCTACGGCCTCGTCCTACGGCCTCGTCCTACGGCCTCGTCCTACG
>NZ_JBSFMT010000072.1:0-52682 GCF_053599695.1 Streptomyces sp. NPDC000878
CGTCACATTCCCGTCGTCCGCCCGGAGGACGGGAATGTGACGACAGGCCCTAGGGACCCAGGCCCAGGGGAGGCCCCGTGTTCAACATGTTCGAGGAGCTCTTCGCACCGGGACGCAAACACACCCGCGACGAACAGAACCGCCTGGAACTGACCCGAGAGGACGTCGGCGACGGCGACCCCGGACGCGGCCCGATAGACCTCGCGTCCGGAAAGGTCGTCGTACGCCGGTCCGAGCAGGTGGAGCAGGCTGAGGAGCAGCCGGTAGGGCCGGAAGAGCCGGCCCAATCCGATCAGCCGCCCCCTCACGACACCTGAAGCTCCAGAATCCGGTCGTCCCCGTCCTTCGGCGACCCCCGCCCGTCCGTCGCGCTCGTCACCAGCCACAGCTTGTCGCCGCCCGCCGACACCACCGTACGGAGCCTGCCGTACTCGCCCTCCAGGAACGCCTGCGGGTCGGCCGAGGCCTCCGTGCCGTCCAGGGGGACGCGCCACAGGCGCTGGCCCTTCAGCCCCGCCATCCAGATCGAGCCCTCGGCGTAGGCGATGCCGCTCGGGGACGCGTCGTCCGTGCGCCACTGGGCGAGGGGGTTGTGGAAGGCGTCGTCGTCGCTGTCGCCCTCCGCCTCGGGCCAGCCGTAGTTGTCGCCCGGCGCGATCTGGTTCAGCTCGTCCCAGGTGTCCTGGCCGAACTCCGAGGCGAACAGCCGCTGCTCGGAGTCCCAGGCGAGGCCCTGCACATTGCGGTGGCCGTACGAGTACACCGCGGAGTCGGGGAAGGGGTTGCCCGGGGCCGGTTCGCCCTCCGGGGTCATCCGCAGGATCTTGCCGCCCAGCGAGGACTTGTCCTGGGACAGCCCGGTGTCACCGCTCTCGCCCGTGCCCGCGTACAGCATCTTGTCCGGGCCGAAGGCGATCCGGCCGCCGTTGTGGATGTATCCCTTCGGGATACCCCGGAAGACCGTGTTCGGGGCGCCCAGCTGCTCGCCCGCCGGCTTCTCCTCCTCGTACAGCATGCGGGCGATGCGGTTGTCCGACTCCGTCGTGAAGTACGCGTAGACCATGTGGTCCGACGCGAACGACGGGGAGAGGGCCAGGCCCATCAGGCCGCCCTCGCCGGCCGGGGAGACACCGGGCACCTCGCCCAGCTCCGTCTTCTTCCCCGTCTCCGTGTCGACCCTGGTGATCGTGCCCTCGTCACGGGAGGAGACCAGCAGATCGCCGTCCGGGAGCGGGGCGAGGCCCCAGGGGCTCTTCAGGTCCTCCGTGACCGTCCGCAGCACCTTCACCGTGCCCTTGGCGGGTGGGGCCTCCTCGGTCTCCCGCGTGGAGGGCGACGACGTCGACCGCGTACTCGTACCGCTCGGTGACGCGGTGTCGTCGCCGCCCGAGCCACCTCCTCCGCCCTCGTCGGAGGAGCAGCCGGCCGTGAGCAGGAGCGTGGCTGCGGCCAGTACGGCCGTCACAGCTCGACGTTGCACGATCATGGTCCCTTCGACGCGGCACGTTCTCCTTGTCATACACCGCTCGCGCCCCACGAGTTCCCGATCGCCGAAGCCTGATGCCCCGACCCGGGTTCCCGCGGTACCCACTTCCCTCCTTTCCCTACCTATCCACCCGTATCAGTCCCACGATCCCTGCGCCCGGGGCAGTCCCGCGACCTCCGTCAGATCCGCCGCCGACAGCCGCAGCTGCGCCGCCCGCGCGTTCTGCGCCACCCACCGTTCCCGCTTCGTCCCCGGTACCGGCACCACCTGCCGGCCCTGCGCGAGCACCCACGCCAGCGCCACCTGGGCCGGGGTGACCTCCGGACCGAGGCGGGCCGCCACCCGGCGCAGGCCCGCCACGATCGGCTGGTTCGCGGCCATCATCTCGGCCGTGAAGCGGGGGTGGCGGGCCCGGATGTCCTCCGGCTCGAAGCCGCCGCCCGGCGTCAGCGTCCCGGTCAGAAAACCGTTGCCCAATGGCATCGCCGCCAGAAAGCCCACCCCGCGCGCGGTGCACCACGGCAGCAGCGTCTCCAGCGCCTCCGTCGACCACACCGACAGCTCGGCCTGCACCGCGCTGACCGGAAACACCTGCTGCACGCGCTCCAACTGACGGATCGTCGCGTCGTACAGCCGCGCCTGCGACCGGCGCCCGGTCCGCGCGCCCATCGCGGACAGCCCCAACGCCCGTACCTTTCCGGCCCGTACGAGTTCCGCCAGCGCGCCCCAGGTCTCCTCGACGGGAACCTCCGGGTCCGCGCGGTGCAGCTGGTACAGGTCGATGACGTCCGTCTGGAGGCGGCGCAGTGACGCGTCGCACGCCCGTCTCACGTATCCCGGGCGGCCGTTGGCCACGATGTGCTGATCGCCCACCAGCAGACCGACCTTCGTCGACACGAAGGCGTCCGGGCGCCGTTCCCTCAACACCCGCCCCACCAGCAGCTCGTTGGTGAACGGGCCGTACATGTCGGCCGTGTCCAGGAGCGTCGAGCCCTCGTCCAGGGCCCGGTGCACGGCCCGCACCGACTCCTCGCCGCGCTGCCGGGACGCGCTGTACGCCCAGCTCATCGGCATGCACCCGAGGCCCACGGCCCCCACTTCGAGCGCCGCCGCGCCGATCGTCCTGCGCTCCACCTGGTCGTGAACCTCTCTCTCCCTGCGCCCCAAACCTAACCTCTGCACGCACAGGGGTTCGCCCAGGACCGATCCACGGCCCAGGCTCTAGCCTCGTGACCATGACTGCTGACGTGTGGCTTCCCATCCCGCCGGAAGAGATCGAGGGCCTCCCCGAGGGGCCGAACTACCTCTTCTGGAACGGCGATCACGACTACCCGGGGGACCCGGCCGACTGCGCGTTCTACGTGGTGCCGTACATGAAGCCCGTCGAGGTGTGTGTACGTCCCCTGCCGGACATGACCGGCGTCCAGGTGCTCCAGACGCTGTCCGCCGGAGTCGACAACATCCAGCCGGGGCTCGGGCAACTGCACCCGGGCGTACGGCTGTGCAACGCGCGCGGAGTGCACGAGGCGAGCACCGGGGAGCTGACCCTCGCCCTGATCCTGGCCTCGCTGCGCGGCATCCCCGACTTCGTGCGGGCGCAGGACAAGGGGGAGTGGCTGGGCGGGTTCCGGCCGGCGCTCGCGGACAAGAGCGTCCTCATCGTCGGGTACGGGTCGATCGGCGCCGCCATCGAAGACCGGCTCGCGCCCTTCGAGCTCGCGCGGGTGGCGCGCGTCGCGCGCTCTGAGCGCACCACGGCGCGCGGACCGGTGCATCCGCTCACCGAACTGCCCGCCCTGCTGCCCGAAGCCGACATCGTGATCCTCGCCACGCCCCTCACCGATCAGACGAGAGGACTGGTGAACGGCGACTTCCTGGCGCGCATGAAGGACGGCGCACTGCTCGTGAACGTGGCCCGCGGGCCTGTCGTCGACACCAAGGCACTGCTGGCCGAGCTGGAGTCCGGACGCCTCACCGCCGCCCTCGACGTCACCGATCCGGAACCGCTGCCGCCGGGACACCCCTTGTGGCAGGCGCCCGGCGTGCTCATCAGCCCCCATGTCGGCGGCCCCACCTCCGCGTTCCGGCCGCGCGCCGAGCGGTTGCTGGTGGACCAGTTGAGTCGTTTCATGAACCAGGAGCCGCTGCGGAACGTGATCCTTACGACAGGGACGAGCGACACGTAGTCCGGTTCGGGCACCCTCCGCATTCCCCCGGATGCGAGGTGTGTCCGTGTTGCCGCCGGCCGTCACGGAGCGTAGAGGAACTATGTCCCTGAGTGACGAGACTGGTGTATCGTCCCGACAGGGGCTGCGCCGCGTACCGTTCGGCGCCGGGGTTGGACATTTCAGACTGTGAGGGGGGCGACGGGCGATGCACGGCCTATGGGCGAACGATCCGACGCGGCGGGGCCGCCGACGGCGACCCTGGCGCACGGCCGCGCGCAGACGCGGCCACAGCAGCCATCACCACCACCGCCGGCACAGCGGTCGCCGGAGGCATCCGCACACCGCGCCCCCGGCACCCGCCGCGCACCCGCCGCACCGGGTCACGCGGGACGCGGGAGCGGCGCGGGTCCGGAGGGTCCGGTGAGTTCCCCTGGGGCACTGCTGGCCCGCCGGCCGATCTCCGGTGGGGGGACGAACCTGGTCACGCAACTCGTACTGGCCCTGGTGTGCGCGGGATACGCCGTCGGTTCCGCGTTCGGCTGGGGTTCCCCCCGACTCGCCCTGATCATGGGCGACTTCGGGCTGAGCGCGGCGGCGGCCACAGCGGCCGTGTCCTGCTTCCTCTACGCCCGCAGCCGTATCCGCTTTCGACCCGCCTGGCTGCTGTTCGCGCTGTCGTCCGCCATGGCCTCCCTGGGCAACCTGGTCTGGGGGTGGTACGAGGTCGTGCTCGACGTGGACGTGCCCAGCCCCAGCCTCGCCGACCTGTTCTTCCTGTGCTTCGCCCCGCCCGCCATCGTGGGACTCCTGGTCCTCGCCAAGCGGCCGGTGACGAAGGCCGGATGGGTCTGCATGGTCCTCGACGCCTGGCTGATCGGCGGCTCGCTGCTCACCCTGTCCTGGAGCCTCGCCCTGGCGCAGACGGCGAAGTTCGACGGGCCGAGCGTCGCGCACACCGCGCTGTCGCTGGCGTACCCGCTGCTCGACATCGCTCTCGTCAGCATGGTCCTCGCGCTGCACTTCCGGCGCTCCACCGTGAACCGCTCGGCGGTGAACACCGCGATCGGCGCGCTCGCCCTGACCGTGGGCTGCGACGCCCTGTTCACCTCGCCCCTGATGCACAACAACTACCACTCGGGCCAGCTGCTCGACGCGGGCTGGTTCGCCGGCTCGCTGCTGCTGGCGTACGCGCCATGGGTGGGCTCCGGCCACGAAGGCCCCGGTGAATCCGGCGGGCACACGCGCGTGGTGCACGAGCACCTCCCCGGACAGCAGCGCCCCGGTGGCCGTCCCAGCGGACACCAGCACGCGCCTCACACGTCTCACATGGTCCACGCGCCTCGCCAGGGCCACCCGTCCGCCCCCGGGCAAGGGCATCCGCCCGCACCGGGCGGTGATCACAGCCGGTATCCGGCCACCCGGCCCATCACCGGCTCGCTGGCCGCGCTCACGCCGTATCTGGCCGCCGCGGTGTGCACGCTGGGCATCCTCTACAACGTCCTCAACGGCCGCAGCCCCGACCGCGTCGTGCTCATCACCGCGGGCGCCGTCGTCCTCGCGCTCGTCGTGCGCCAGGGCATCATGCTGCTCGACAACATCACCCTCACCCAGGAACTGGCCCAGAAGGAGAACCACTTCCGCTCCCTGGTCCAGGGCTCCAGCGACGTCATCATGATCGCCGCTCCCAGCGGGATGCTGCGGTACGTCAGTCCGGCCGCCGCCGGGGTCTACGGCCGGTCCGCGGAGGACCTCGTCGGCACCGAACTGGCCCATCTCATCCACCCGGAGGACCTGGGCTGCGTGGTGCACGAAGTGCGCCGCTTCCTCGCCGCCAGCCCCGGCGAAGAACCCACGACCCGCATCGAGTGCCGCTTCAAGTCCGGCGACGGCGGCTGGCTGAACGTGGAGTCCACGGTCAACCGGCACCACGGCGGCCTCATCTTCAACAGCCGGGACGTCACCGAACGGGTGCGGCTCCAGGCCCAGTTGCAGCACAACGCCGAGCACGACCCGCTCACCGACCTGCCCAACCGCGCGCTGTTCACCCAGCGCGTCCAGCAGGCCCTGTCCGGCCGTCGTTCCACCGACCGCGGCACGGCCGTCCTCTTCATCGACCTCGACGGCTTCAAGGCCGTCAACGACACGATCGGGCACCAGGCCGGGGACGAACTGCTCGTCCAGGCCGCCCGCCGACTCCAGGACTCCGTCCGGTACGGGGACACCGCCTCCCGCCTCGGCGGCGACGAGTTCGCCGCCCTGATCGTCGGCGACGGCACCCGGGACCGTACCGCCCGCGAGCGCCACATAATGGAACTGGCCGACAGGCTGCGGCTCACCCTCTCGCAGCCGTACGACATCGACGGCAACGACGTCCGGGTCAACGCCTCCATCGGCGTGGCCTTCGCCGAGCCCGGTCTCGGCGCGGGCGAGCTGCTGCGCAACGCCGACCTGGCGATGTACCGCGCCAAGGCCTCCGGCAAGGGCCGCGTCGAGCTGTACGCGCCCCAGATGCAGCAGGACGTCGTACGGAAGGCGGAGCTGGCCACGCGGCTGCGGGCCGCACTGCACGACGGCGAGTTCGCGCTGCTGCACCAGCCGGTGGTGGCCCTGGAGAACGGCCGGATCACGTCGGTCGCCGCCCAGGCGCGCTGGCGCTCCTCCCAGGGCGTGCTGTTCACGCCCGCCGAGTTCCTGCGCGTCACCGAGGACAGCGACAAGACCGCCGAGCTGGACCGCTGGATGCTGGAGGAGGCCGTCGAACAGGCCGCCGAACGCGCCGCGACCGGGCTCGCCGTACCCGTCGCCGTCCGGATGAGCGCCCGGCGGCTCCTCGACCGCTCCCTGCCCCTCGGATCGATCGAGACCCTGCTCACCCGGCACGGGCTCCCCACCGGCGCCCTGGTGATCGAGCTGGCGGACACCGACCCCCGGGTCTCCCTGGACGAGCTGGAGCGCCGGCTGAACGCCTTCCGGCGGCTCGGCGTACAGATCGCGCTGGACGGCTTCGGCAGCGGCTACGCGGCGATCACGGCACTGCGACGGCTCCCCGTCGACGTACTGAAACTCGACCGCGGGCTGGTCGAGGGCGTCGTCGAGTCCGCGCGGCTGCACAAGATCACCAGCGGGCTGCTCAGAATCGCCAACGACCTCGGGCTCCAGTCCGTGGCCGACGGCGTGGACCTGCCGGAGCAGGTGATCGCCCTGCGCGCGATGGGCTGCACACACGGACAGGGCATGGCCTTCTCCGGGCCGCTGGACGAGTACCGGCTGCGCCGGGCCTTGTCCACGGGCCGCTATCCCGTGCCCAACGGCCCGGCCGAGCCCGCGTTCGCGGGGGGCGGCTCCGGGGTGTACACAAGTACGGGTGTGTCCGCCAGTACAACTGTGTCCGCAAGCACGGGTGTGCCCGCCGTTCTCGGGGGCGGAACGGCCCTCCGCTCACATAATGAGACTCCCGTCCCACCCACTTGACAGTCGGTGCGTGCCGGGGGGAGGGTCGACCCCATGCGCACCCGAATTCTCGTACTTGGAAAGCGCGTCGGCTGACGCTGGTGAATGTTTCGGACGGACCCGGAACTCCCAGCGACCGCACCCGGCGCGCTCCCCTCGCTTGCCTCACGGCACGAGGGGTTTTTTGTTGCACCGACACCAGTCGGACCGCGACAAAATCACAACGCACACCGCACAAAACTCGCAAAAACCCTCAGCATCGAGAAGAGAATGCCGATGACCGAGCAGGCCACCGGGGCCCATCACCCGCAGCCGCGGCCCCGTTCCGGAGGACAGCAGTCCGCCCCCGAGCACGTCACGGGTGCGAAGTCCCTCATCCGCTCGCTTGAGGAGGTCGGGGCCGAGACGGTATTCGGCATTCCCGGGGGCACCATCCTGCCGGCGTACGACCCGATGATGGACTCCACGCGGGTGCGCCACGTGCTGGTCCGCCACGAGCAGGGCGCGGGTCACGCGGCCACCGGTTACGCGCAGGCCACCGGCAAGGTCGGCGTCTGCATGGCGACCAGCGGCCCCGGCGCCACCAACCTGGTGACCCCGATCGCCGACGCGCACATGGACTCGGTGCCGCTCGTGGCGATCACCGGGCAGGTCGTGTCCAAGGCGATCGGTACGGACGCCTTCCAGGAGGCGGACATCGTCGGCATCACCATGCCGATCACCAAGCACAGCTTCCTGGTCACCAAGGCGGAGGACATCCCCCAGGCGATCGCGCAGGCGTTCCACATCGCCTCCACCGGCCGCCCGGGCCCGGTCCTGGTCGACATCCCCAAGGACATCCTCCAGGCCCAGACCGTCTTCCAGTGGCCGCCGGTCACCGACCTGCCGGGCTACCGCCCGGTGACCAAGCCGCACGCGAAGCAGATCCGCGAGGCGGCCAAGCTGATCACCGCCGCCAAGCGGCCGGTCCTGTACGTCGGCGGCGGTGTCATCAAGGCCAAGGCCACCGCCGAGCTGAAGGTCCTCGCAGAACTCACCGGAGCGCCCGTCACCACCACCCTGATGGCGCTCGGCGCATTCCCCGACAGCCACCCGCTGCACGTGGGAATGCCGGGCATGCACGGTGCGGTCACCGCCGTCACCGCGCTGCAGAAGGCCGACCTGATCGTCGCCCTCGGAGCCCGCTTCGACGACCGTGTCACCGGCAAGCTGTCCAGCTTCGCCCCGCACGCCAAGATCGTCCACGCCGACATCGACCCGGCGGAGATCGGCAAGAACCGCGCCGCCGACGTCCCGATCGTCGGGGACGCCCGCGAGGTCATCGCCGACCTGGTCCAGGCCGTGCAGAAGGAACACAGCGAGGGCCACGCCGGCGATTACACCGCCTGGTGGAAGGACCTCAACCGCTGGCGCGAGACCTACCCGCTGGGTTACGAGCAGCCCGACAACGGCTCGCTCTCCCCGCAGCAGGTCATCGAGCGCATCGGCCAGCTCGCCCCCGAGGGCACGATCTTCACGGCGGGCGTCGGCCAGCACCAGATGTGGGCCGCGCACTACATCCAGTACGAGAAGCCCGCGACCTGGCTGAACTCCGGCGGCGCCGGAACGATGGGCTACGCGGTTCCCGCCGCGATGGGAGCCAAGGCCGGCGCCCCGGACCGTACGGTCTGGGCGATCGACGGCGACGGCTGCTTCCAGATGACCAACCAGGAACTCACCACCTGCGCGCTCAACAACATCCCGATCAAGGTCGCCATCATCAACAACGGCGCCCTCGGGATGGTCCGCCAGTGGCAGACCCTGTTCTACAACCAGCGGTACTCCAACACCGTGCTGCACTCGGGCCCGGGCGACGTCAATCCGGACGCCAAGGGCACCCGCGTCCCCGACTTCGTGAAGCTGTCCGAGGCGATGGGCTGCTACGCGATCCGCTGCGAGTCCCCCGACGACCTCGACAAGGTCATCGAGGAGGCGAACTCGGTCAACGACCGCCCCGTCGTGATCGACTTCATCGTCCACGAGGACGCCATGGTGTGGCCGATGGTCGCCGCCGGCACCTCCAACGACGAGATCATGGCCGCCCGGGACGTCCGCCCCGACTTCGGCGACAACGAAGACGACTGAGCGAGAGAGACGTAAAGAGACATGTCCAAGCACACCCTCTCCGTCCTCGTCGAGAACAAGCCAGGTGTCCTCGCCCGGATCACCGCCCTGTTCTCCCGGCGCGGCTTCAACATCGACTCGCTCGCCGTCGGCGTCACCGAGCACCCCGAGATCTCCCGCATCACCATCGTGGTCAACGTGATCGAGGCACTGCCCCTCGAACAGGTGACCAAGCAGCTCAACAAGCTCGTCAACGTGCTGAAGATCGTCGAACTGGAATCCGGCTCGGCCGTTCAGCGTGAACTCGTTCTGGTGAAGGTGCGCGCCGACAACGAGACGCGTTCCCAGATCGTGGAGATCGTCCAGCTGTTCCGCGCCAAGACGGTCGACGTCTCCCCGGAGGCCGTCACCATCGAGGCCACCGGCAGCAGCGACAAGCTGTCCGCGATGCTCAAGATGCTGGAGCCGTACGGCATCAAGGAACTGGTGCAGTCCGGCACGATCGCGATCGGGCGCGGCGCGCGCTCGATCACCGACCGGTCGCTGCGCGCGCTGGACCGGTCTGCCTGAGCATTGACCCGCAGACCTGTTTGATCACGGGCGGCCGTCGGTCGTCGGCCGCCCGTATTGCGAGACCCCCGAACTTCACTTCCCCCCGCCGTCATACGGTGGGACGCAACACCTGCACTCAAGGAGAGAACCCAAAGTGGCCGAGCTGTTCTACGACGCCGACGCCGACCTGTCCATCATCCAGGGCCGCAAGGTCGCGGTCATCGGTTACGGCAGCCAGGGCCACGCCCACGCGCTGTCGCTCCGTGACTCGGGTGTCGACGTCCGCGTCGGTCTGCACGAGGGCTCCAAGTCCAAGGCGAAGGCCGAGGAGCAGGGCCTGCGCGTGGTGACCCCCGCCGAGGCCACCGCCGAGGCCGACGTCATCATGATCCTCGTCCCGGACCCGATCCAGGCCCAGGTCTACGAGGAGTCCATCAAGGACAACCTCAACGCGGGCGACGCGCTGTTCTTCGGCCACGGCCTGAACATCCGCTTCGACTTCATCAAGCCCCCGGCCGGCATCGACGTCTGCATGGTCGCCCCCAAGGGCCCGGGCCACCTCGTGCGCCGCCAGTACGAGGAGGGCCGCGGCGTTCCGTGTATCGCGGCCGTCGAGCAGGACGCGACCGGCAACGCCTTCGCGCTGGCCCTGTCGTACGCCAAGGGCATCGGTGGCACCCGCGCCGGCGTCATCAAGACGACCTTCACCGAGGAGACCGAGACCGACCTGTTCGGTGAGCAGGCTGTTCTCTGCGGTGGTACGGCCGCGCTGGTCAAGGCCGGTTTCGAGACGCTGACCGAGGCCGGCTACCAGCCGGAGATCGCGTACTTCGAGTGCCTGCACGAGCTGAAGCTGATCGTCGACCTGATGTACGAGGGCGGCCTGGAGAAGATGCGCTGGAGCGTCTCCGAGACCGCCGAGTGGGGCGACTACGTCACCGGCCCGCGGATCATCACCGACGCCACCAAGGCGGAGATGAAGAAGGTCCTCGCCGAGATCCAGGACGGCACCTTCGCGCGTGAGTGGATGGCCGAGTACCACGGCGGTCTGAAGAAGTACAACGAGTACAAGTCGCAGGACGAGCAGAGCCTCCTGGAGACCACGGGCAAGGAGCTGCGCAAGCTCATGTCGTGGGTCGACGACGAGGCGTGACGCCGTCGGTCGGGCCGTGACGCCGGTGGTTCACCGGCGTCACGGCCTGACTGTGTGCCCGGAGTCCCGCTGGATTCGGCACGTGCGGGTGATCCTTCCGCGCAGGCGGGAGAACGCCCTCGCCGCGCCACTACACTGCCGTACTACATTCGCGTCAGGCCCACAGCGTCGTGCGTCTTCCACGCGGTAGCCCCTCCACCGCCTGCGGCCGTCGGGACGGCCGTCCGCAAAGGACTGAGTGAGGACTCACGTGAGCTCGAAACCTGTCGTACTCATCGCTGAAGAGCTGTCGCCCGCGACCGTCGACGCGCTCGGCCCGGACTTCGAGATCCGGCACTGCAACGGAGCGGACCGAGCCGAACTGCTCCCTGCCATCGCCGATGTCGACGCGATCCTGATCCGCTCGGCCACCAAGGTCGACGCGGAAGCGGTCGCCGCCGCCCGGAAACTGAAGGTCGTCGCACGAGCCGGCGTAGGCCTGGACAACGTGGACGTGCCGTCCGCCACCAAGGCCGGCGTGATGGTCGTCAACGCCCCCACCTCCAACATCGTGACCGCCGCCGAACTGGCCTGTGGTCTCCTGCTCGCCACCGCCCGTCACATTCCGCAGGCCAACGCCGCGCTGAAGAACGGCGAGTGGAAGCGCAGCAAGTACACGGGCGTGGAGCTGGCCGAGAAGACCCTCGGTGTCGTCGGCCTCGGCCGCATCGGTGCGCTCGTCGCGCAGCGCATGTCCGGCTTCGGTATGAAGGTCGTCGCGTACGACCCTTACATCCAGCCCGCGCGCGCCGCGCAGATGGGCGTGAAGGTCCTGTCGCTGGACGAGTTGCTCGAGGTCTCCGACTTCATCACCGTCCATCTGCCGAAGACCCCCGAGACGGTCGGGCTCATCGGTGACGAGGCGCTGCACAAGGTCAAGCCGAGCGTCCGGATCGTGAACGCCGCGCGCGGCGGGATCGTCGACGAGGAGGCGCTGTACTCGGCGCTCAAGGAGGGCCGCGTCGCCGGCGCCGGTCTCGACGTGTACGCGAAGGAGCCCTGCACGGACTCCCCGCTGTTCGAGCTGGACCAGGTCGTCTGCACCCCGCACCTCGGTGCCTCCACCGACGAGGCGCAGGAGAAGGCCGGTATCGCCGTCGCCCGCTCGGTGCGGCTCGCGCTCGCCGGTGAGCTGGTCCCGGACGCGGTCAACGTCCAGGGTGGGGTTATCGCCGAGGACGTCAAGCCGGGTCTGCCGCTCGCCGAGAAGCTCGGCCGCATCTTCACCGCGCTCGCGGGCGAGGTCGCGGTCCGCCTCGATGTCGAGGTGTACGGCGAGATCACCCAGCACGACGTCAAGGTGCTCGAACTCTCCGCGCTCAAGGGCGTGTTCGAGGACGTCGTCGACGAGACCGTGTCGTACGTCAACGCCCCGCTGTTCGCCCAGGAGCGCGGCGTCGAGGTACGGCTGACGACCAGCTCGGAGTCCGCCGACCACCGCAACGTGGTCACCGTGCGCGGCACGCTCGGCACCGGCGAGGAGGTGTCGGTCTCCGGCACGCTGGCCGGTCCGAAGAACCACCAGAAGATCGTCGCGGTGGGGGAGTACGACGTCGATCTCGCGCTCGCCGACCACATGGTCGTCCTCCGGTACGTCGACCGGCCCGGTGTCGTCGGCACGGTCGGGCGCGTCTTCGGTGAGGCGGGCATCAACATCGCCGGGATGCAGGTGTCCCGGTCGGTGGCGGGTGGCGAAGCGCTGGCTGTCCTGACCGTCGACGACACGGTCGAGCCCGGGGTTCTGGCGGAGGTCGCCGAGGAGATCGGCGCGACGTCCGCTCGATCGGTCAACCTGGTCTGAGGTGACCGTCGTCTGGGGGCTGCCGCCCCCAGGCCCCCGCTTCGGCCCGAACGGCCTCGTCCTCAATCGCCGGACGGGCTGAGATTGCCTGAGCGACGCTGACAAGGTGCTGTGGGCCGGGCTTCCACGTGAACGCCGGACGGGCTGAGGTGACTCAACCCGTCCGGCGTTTTCAGTTGCTCTCCCTCAACCTGAGTGCCAGCACCGCCGCCCCCAGCAACACCACCACCCCCGCGACCGCCGCCGCCTGCATCCCGTGGGCGTACGCCTCCCTCGCCGCCGTGACCAGCGCGTCTCCCGTGCGCGCCGGGAGTCGGTGGGCCACCGCCAGGGCGCCGCCCAGGGTTTCGTGGGCCTCGGCAGGGGCCGACGTCGGGATCTCGTGGCGGTAGACCGCCGTACCGATCGAGCCCAGTACGGCCATGCCCAGCGCGCCGCCGAACTCCGCGCCCGTCTCCAGCAGGGAAGCTGCGGTGCCCGCCTTGTCGACCGGGGCGGTGCTCAGGCCCAGGTCCATCATCTGGGACATCACGGTGACGATGCCGGCCGCGAGGACGCCCGCGCCGGCCAGCACCAGCCACAGGGAGTCGGTGCCCACCAGGGCCAGCAGGCCGTAGCCGCAGGCCGCCGTCACGAAGCCGCCCGCGACGACGTGGGCGCGCAGTACGCCCCGCTGGACCAGGGCCGCGGCGAGCGGAGCGGCCACGCCGACCAGGACCGTCGGCAGCAGGCCCCACAGTGCGGCCTCCAGGGAGCTTTTGCCCAGCACCGACTGGAGGTACTGCGTGGTGAAGTACGCCGAGCCCATCATCCCGAACGCCGAGATCAGGTTCAGGGAGACGGCCGGGCCGAAGCCCCGCCCCCGGAACAGCACGGGGGAGATGAGCGGCGAGGCGGCCGTGCGCTGGCGCTGGACGAAGAGGTACGCGAAGAACAGGCCGACGGTGACCGAGACGACGTACTTCGCGTACCAGCCGTCCGACGCGATCTCCTTCAGGCCGTAGATCACGGGGAGGACCGCCGTCATCGACAGGGGGACGCTGAGCAGGTCGAAGCGGCCGGGGGCAGGGTTCTTGGACTCGGGGAGCAGGGCCGGGCCCAGGATCAGGAGCAGGGCCATCGCGGGCAGGTTGACCAGGAAGACCGAGCCCCACCAGAAGTACTCGATGAGCAGGCCGCTCATCACCGAGCCGAGGGCGATGCCGCCGGTCATCACGCCGGACCACATGCCGATCGCCTTGGCGCGCTGCCCTGGGTCGCGGAACATCGTGCGGATCAGGGCCATCGTCGACGGCATCAGGGTCGCGCCGCCGATGCCGAGGACCGCGCGGGCCGCGATGAGGGTCTCGGCGCTGTTCGCGTACGCGGCGAGCAGGGAGCCCGCGCCGAAGGCGGCGGCGCCGATGAGGAGGAGCCTGCGGCGGCCGATGCGGTCGCCGAGGGAGCCCATCGTCATCAGCAGGCCGGCCAGGACGAAGGCGTAGATGTCGAAGATCCAGAGTTGCTGGGTGCCGGTCGGTGCCAGGTCCGCGCTGATCGCGGGGACCGCGAAGTAGAGGACGGAGACGTCCATCGAGACCAGCAGCAGGGGCAGCATCAGCACGCCGAGCGCGGTCCATTCGCGGCGGCCGGCTCGGGGGCCGGGGGAGGTCGTCGTGCAGGTTTGGTTCGTCATGGCGAGCAATGTACGGGCGTTTTAAACGGGTGTCTATGACGGACGTATAAATCGTTTGTCTAGGACGGGTGTATGGATCGTGGGTAGGGTGGGCGCATGGGACACCGTGAGGATCTGCTCGAAGGCGCCAAGCGCTGCCTGCTGGAGAAGGGCTTCGTGCGCACGACCGCGCGCGACATCGTCAAGGAGTCGGTGACCAACCTGGCGTCGATCGGCTACCACTACGGCTCGAAGGACAAGCTCCTCGCGGAGGCGTACGTCTCCCTGATCGAGGGGCTCTCCGACGACTTCCTTCCCGCCGCGGAGGCGAGTGGCGGCGACACGGAACCCGGTTCGCTCGACCGGTTCCAGGAGGTCTGGTCGAACATCATCGCCACCATGCAGGGGCCGGGTTCGATGTGGCGTCTGAGTGTGGAGATCGTGGCCATGGGGGACCAACTGCCCGCGGTTCGCGACCACTTGGCGCTGGCCCAGCGCGAGGCCGCCCGTGGCCTCATCCCGCTCTTCTTCGGGGGCCGCGAGGAGGACGTGCCGGAAGGGGACGTCGACTCCGTCGGGCAGTTCTACAACACCCTGATGACCGGGCTGATCTGCCAGTACGTCTTCGATCCGGCCACGGCACCGACCGCGGACCAGCTCACCGAGGGGCTGCGGCGGGTGATCGGGGCCGCCGCAGACGGCCGTAAGTGACCCGTGTGCGTTTTCCGCCACGTCCGGCGGATGCCTTCCGAGCCTTCCACTGGCAAGTGACCTCCGGTTCTTCCGCCCTGCCCGCCCGCGCCGTTGCTGTCCTGCACTGAGCAGAGTTGACGGATTCTTTACTAGTGGCGCGTGCATGCCACCCACCAGGATTCGTGTGCGCTAGGTGTGGCCTGTGTGTGGGTTGTGTGTAGGAACAACTTCCGAGTTCGCCGTTGCTGCGAAGGGTCGGGGCTGGTCATGGCCGGTCGGGTGTGGGGACACAGACGCTTTATTCCGCTGCTGCTGGGCATCGCCCTGCTGGTCTCGCTGCTGTCCGGCAGCGTCTGGCGGGCCGACGACCCGGTGCCCGTTGCCGACGCGCAGCCGGTGGGCGGCTGTGTTCCGGGGTCCGAGGCGGCGGAGAAGGGGCCGATCGCCGCCGAGTCCGCCCCGGTCACGACGGAGTGGGTCGTTCCGGGCACCGGGGTCACCAAGGTCGTCGCCCGTGACGGTGCCGAAGCGGCGCTGGCGCCGGAGGCGGTGGACCGGCCGACCGAGATCGGCGTCCAGCCGCTGACCGAGAGCAGCCTGCCGAGCCTCGGCTCCGGCATGGACAACATGACCAAGGGGCCCCGGGGTTACCGGTTCACGCCGACCCCGCACACCTTCGCGACCGACCTCACGGTGACCCTGCCGTACGACCCGGTGGCGGTGCAGGCGGCCGGGCTCACGCCGAACGACGTACAGACCTTCTACTTCGACGAGGCGGCCGACTGCTGGCAGGCGCTGGAGCGGATCGCGGTCGACGAGGACAAGCAGGTCGTCGTCTCGCGTACCAACCACTTCACCGACATGGTGAACGCCACCGTCACCGCGCCCGAGGGCCCCGAGCAGGTCAGCCACGACCCGAACCAGATCAAGGGCATCAAGGCCGCCGACCCGGCCACCGGCGTCAACCAGATCTCCGCGCCGGCCGCCAACAACCAGGGCGAGGCCCGGCTCTCGTACCCGCTGGAGCTGCCGGGCGGGCGGCAGGGCCTCGCGCCCTCGCTGTCCATCGGCTACTCCTCGGCCGGTTCCGACAGCTGGCTGGGCACCGGCTGGGATCTGACCTCGCCGTCGGTGTCCGTCGACACCCGCTGGGGCGTGCCGCGCTACGACGCGGCCCGGGAGACCGAGACGTACGTCCTCGGCGGCGAGCAGCTCACCCCGGTCGCCCACCGGTCCGAGCCGCGGCCCCGCAGCGAGGGCGACAAGGTCTTCCACACCCGGGTCGAGGGCGGCTTTGCCCGGATCGTCCGCACCGGTGACTCGCCGCAGACGTACGGCTGGGAGGTCACCGACAAGTCCGGTGTCCGCTATGTCTACGGCGGCGAGGGCGCCGTGCTCGCGGACGACGAGGGCCGGATCTTCTCCTGGGCGCTGCGCGAGGTGCGCGACCCGAACGGCAACACCGTGCGCTACAGCTATGCCTCGGTCGAGGACGTGGGGGTGGCCGGGGGCACGGTCGCGGGCCGCGAGCTGTATGTGAAGAAGATCGCCTACACGGGGTTCGGGGACAGCGACGGCCCCTACACCGTCACCTTCGTCCGCGACCGTGAACTGGGCGAGCCGCGCCGCGCGGACGTGTCCATCGACGCGCGCGCCGGCTTCAAGCGGGTGACCGCGGACCTGCTGCGCCGGGTCGAGGTGCGGTTCCAGGACCAGTTGGTGCGCGGCTATGAACTGACGTACCAGGAAGGCGCGTTCCACAAGACGCTGCTGAAGTCCGTCGCGCAGCTCGACGCCGACGGGAAGGTCTTCTCCGAGCACGAGTTCTCCTACTTCGATGACATCCGCGACGCCGACGGCGCCTACGAGGCGTTCGCGCGGGTCGACTGGTCCTCGCCGGACGACAACGTCCGCAACGGCCGGGTGAACGGCGTGCGTTCGGGCGCCGGTGAGGCCGGGGTGCTCAGCGGAAACACCTCCGCCGCCGCCGGCGGGCACCTGTACGTCGGCGTCGGCGCGAGCCGTTCGAAGAGCGGTTCCGTCGGGGCCAAGGCGGGCTACAGCCGCTCCACCGACGAGGGGATGCTGGCCCTGCTCGACGTGGACGGCGACAACCTGCCGGACAAGGTCTTCGAGCGGGGCGGCGGTTTCGTCTTCCGCAAGAACCTCTCCCGCCCCGGCGGTGAACCGAGGTTCGCCGAGACAGTGACCGCACTGCACAACCTGCCGGGTCTGCTGCGCGAGTCCGCGAGCAGCCGTACCGCCGGTATCGAGAGCTACTTCGGGGGTGCGCAGCAACTCGACTACGTCAGCACCGTCTCCACCACCCAGCGCTACTTCACCGACGTCAACGCCGACGGCATCGTGGACCTCGTCAACGGCTCCGCCGTGCTGTTCGGCCGGGTCGGCGCCGACGGCGAGGTGACCTACGGGTCGGCCGCCGACACCCCCGTGCCGATCGGCACCGGGCCGGTCGACGCGGCGGGCGTGCTGCCCGATCTGGCCGCCGAGCGGGAGCGCCGGATCGCCTCGTTCCCGCTGGTGGACTCGGTCCGCAGCTGGACGGCGCCGTACGACGGGACCGTGGCCGTCACCGGCAGCGTGGCTCTGGAGGAAGTCGCCGGTGCGCTGCCCGAGTTCGCCGACCCCGACGGTGTGCGGATCGCCGTCCAGCACGAGGACCGGGAACTGTGGTCGGCCCGTATCACCGAGGGCGACCACACGGAGCGCACCCCCGAGGGCGTCGACGCCATCGAGGTGCGGCGGGGCGAGCAGCTGTACTTCCGGGTCGGTTCGGTCTTCGACGGCGCCGCCGACCAGGTCGCGTGGGACCCGGCGATCGCGTACACCGGATTCGAGGCGGCCGACGCCAACGGGCTGTCGCTGCACTCGTACACCGCGTCCCGGGACTTCACCCTCGCCGGGCGCGCGGGCAGCGTCGACGCGCCGGTGGACGGCACCCTGCGGCTGACCGGTGATGTGACGAAGACGGCGGCGCTCACCGACGACGTCACCGTCCTGATCACCCGGGACGGCGATCCGGTGGTCGAGCGGACCATCGACGCCGCCGACACCGGCACCTTCGCCGTCGACACGTCGATCACCGTGACCAAGGGGCAGAAGCTGTCCTGGCGGATCAAGGCGGACTCGCCGGTCGACGTGAGCAAGCTGGAATGGGCGCCCCAGGGCGAGTACACCCAGGCCGAGGACGTCGAGGGCGACACCCGGTTCAACCCGCCGTACGACATCGACACCTACACGACCGGTGGAGCCGTCCAGCGCCCGTACACCGCCCCCGGCGGCACGCTCACCGTCGCTCCGCGCGTCGAGGGCGACTCCGGTACCGCCGTCCTCACGGTCAAGAAGCGCGGCGCGCTGCTCGCGAAGCGGACCGTGGAACTCGGCGCCGAGGAGCCGTCGTTCCAGGTGGACGCCGAGGCGGGCGACGAGCTGTACTTCGACGTCACCGGCTCAGGCGTCACCGGGGCGCAGGTGACCGTGAACGGCGACTCGGACAACCTGGTCGCCGCCACCGTGCACACCCATGCCGTCGAGGGCGTCTTCGCCCGCCCGTACCGGGGCTGGTCCGCCGTCGGCTACAACGGCAACGGCGACCGCGCCGAACAGCCCGTCAGACAGGCCGACCTGACCGGCGAGTCCATCCCCGACCGGCTGCCCGAGGACGTGGACCCGCAGCGGGACCTGGAGGAGTTCGAGCAGGACCCGCGCGTCACCCCGCCCGACGTCGTGCCGTTCACCCCCGACCCGGAGCATGGCCGCTGGTCCTCGGGCGACGTCTGGGTGGCCCCCGGGAAGGTCGCCAGCTCGCGCTACGGCGGCCAGACCATCGGCCTGCCCACCGCGGAGGCCCTGGTCTCCGTGCAGGGCGTGCCCCGTATCTCGGAGTCGAGGCAGATCTCGCTGACCGGGTCGATCGGCGGCCCCGTGGGCAGTGTCGGCGGCAGCGTCGCCCGGGGCACCTCCAAGGGTGTCCTCGACTACCTCGACATGAACGGCGACGGCTATCCCGACGTCGTCGGCGCGGCCGGAGTGCAGTACACCGACCCGACCGGCGTGCTCGGCGCCACCAAGGGCAGTGTGCCCGGCGGTTCCGTGCGCGAGTCGGAGAACGTCACCGGCAACGCCAGCGCGGGCAGCGCCGCCCGCACCATCACCACCGGCCGGGGCCACGCCGCCCCGCCCGCCTCGGGCACCGCCAACACCTCGACGGCCGGCAACGACATGCCCCCGCTGGGCGTCGGCGGCAACCTGGGCACCGGAAAGTCCGACGGCCGCTTCGACCTGCTGGACATCAACGGCGACTCCCTGCCCGACCGGGTGTACGAGGACGGCCGCGCCGCCCTCAACCTCGGCTACCGCTTCGCCGCCGCCGAACCCTGGCCCGGCGGCAGGATCAACGAGGGCACCAGCTCCAGCTCGGGCCTCAACATCGGCTTCAACACCGACTTCTACGCCTTCGGCGGCGGCGCCTCCTTCGACCAGACCTCGTCGTCCACCAAGAACTCCCTCGCCGACGTCAACGGCGACGGCCTCGCCGACCGGGTCCTCACCGGCAACCCGATCAGGGTCGCGCTCAACACCGGCGCCGGGTTCGCCGACCCGGTGCCCTTCAACGGCAGCCTGAACGGGATCAACGAGGACTCCAACGCCAGGCTCGGCGGCGGCGCCTACTTCACCGTCGCGTTCTGCCCGCTGTTCATCACCGCCTGCATCATCGTCAACCCGGGCGTCAACGTCTCCACCGGTGCCTCGCGCGCCGAGCAGATGCTGCGCGACATCGACGGCGACGGGCTCGCCGACCACCTCGCGTCCACCAAGGACAACGAGCTGACCGTCGCCGCCAACCGCACGAACCGCACCAACCTCCTCAAGTCCGTGTCCCGGCCGCTGGGTTCGCGCATCGACCTCGACTACACGCGCGACGGCAACACCTACGACCAGCCCGGCACCCGCTGGCTGCTGAGCGGCGCGAAGGTCCACGACAACCTGCCCGGCGACGGCGCCGACACCCAGGCGCTCGCCTTCTCCTACCAGGGTGGCGAGTTCGACCGCCTGGAGCGCGAGTTCCGCGGCTACGGCACCGTCACCACCACCCAGGACGGGCAGCGCGCCTCCGCCACGGAGTACGACACCGCCGGCCACTACACGCGCGGCCTGGTCAAGCGTCAGACGGCGGCGGACAGCACCGGCGCCCTGTTCACCGAGACCGTGAACACCTACGCCCTGCGGGACGTCGCCACCGGCGAGCCCGCCGACGGCGACTCCACCGGCGCCACCCTCTTCCCGCACCTGGTGAAGACCGAGTCCCGCTGGTACGAGGGCGAGGCGGAACCCGGCAAGAGCACGTCGAGCGCACTGTCGTACGACGACCTGGGCAATGTGACCCGCACGGTCGACTACGGCGAACCCGGCGCCGCCGACGACGTGGAGACGCGAACCCGGTACACCGAGTGCGCCGACACGCACATCGTCGGCATCGCCCGCGCGGTGGAGGTGTTCGGCGGCGGCGAGAAGATGCGCTCGCGCGAGTCGGAGGTGGACTGCGCGACGGGCGACATCACCCGCCACACCGCCCACCAGATCCACGCCAAGGAGGCCGACGCCGACCTGGAGTACTCCGGCAAGGACGCGGTCACCGACCTGGAGTACCACGACAACGGCACCCTGAAGTCCGTACGGGAGCCGGAGAACCACCGGGGTGAGCGCTACCGGCTGGAGTACGAGTACGACGGCCCGACGGGCACGTACGTGACGGCGACGAAGGACAGCTTCGGCTACCGCTCGACGGGCTCGTACGACCTGAGGTTCGGGCTGCCGACCGAGTCCGTGGACATCAACGACCAGAAGGTCAGGACCACTTACGACCAGGTCGGCCGGGTGACCTCGGTGACCGGCCCGCGCGACCACAAGGCGGACATCCCGACGATCGCCTTCGAGTACCGCCCCGAGGCGACCGTCCCCTACGCCGTCACCCGGCACCTGGACCGTGACGCGCACGGCAAGGTGAAGGACGACACGATCGACACCGTCACCTTCGTCGACGGTCTCGGCCGCGTCGTCCAGACGAAGAAGGACGCGGAGGTCAACGGCAAGGACGTGATGACGGTCTCCGGCCGCACCGTCCACGACGAGCTGGGCCGGGCGGTGAAGCAGTACTACCCGGTCACCGAGCCGAAGGGCGACGCGAACACCGTCTACAACCCGGACGTCGACACGGTCCGCCCGACCACGGTCACCTACGACATCCTGGACCGCCCGCTGCGCACCGAACTCCCGGACGGGACGGTCGCGACCCTGGAGTACGGCTTCGGCGAGGACCGGGCCGGCGAGACGCAGTTCGAGACGGTGGCGACCGACGCGAAGGAGAACCGGACCCGCGCCTACGCGGACGTACGCCAGCAGAAGACCGCCGTACGCGAACCGGGCGCGAAGACGGACGACGCGCCGGTCTGGACGTCCTACGAGTACGACGCCCTGGGCCAGTTGACGAAGGTCAGGGACAACAAGCACAACACCACGAAGAGCGAGTACGACGACTTCGGCCGCCGCACGGCCGTCGACTCCCCGGACACGGGCCGCACCACGACGGTCTACGACCCGTCGGGCAACGTGATTCGTACGATCACGGCGAACCTGGCCAAGAAGCACAAGGCGATCGAGTACAAGTACGACGTCAACCGGCTGGAGGAGATCAAGTACCCGGTCTTCAAGGACAACAACGTCCGCTACACGTACGGCGATCCGGGCGCCAAGCACAACGCCGCCGGCCGGGTGACGAAGATCGAGGACGCCGCGGGAGTGGTGAAGCGGGAGTACGGCCCCCTCGGTGAGGTCGTCGAGGAGACCCGCACGCTTCCGGGCCCCCTCCACTCGACCAGCGTCTTCACGACCGGCTACCGCTACGACAGCTTCGGCCGGGTCCTGTCGATGACGTACCCCGACGGCGAGGAGCTGGAGTACACCTACGACAGCGGCGGCCAGGTAACGGCGGCCGAGGGCAAGAAGAAGCACTACAGCTACGACTACTTGAAGTCCCTGGACTACGACAAGTTCGGCCAGCGGACCCGTATCGAGCTGGGCAACGGCACCTCGACGACGTACACGTACGACGCGGAGGACCGCCGGCTGGCGGCGCTCGACTCGGCGCTGCCCAAGGGCGATTCCTTCCAGAACCTGAACTACACGTACGACGCGGTGGGCAACCTCACCCGTCAGGAGAACGCGACCGAACCCGTCACGAGCGGTTCGGAGCCGGGCGGTCCGACCGTCCAGACGTACGAGTACGACAACCTGTACCGCCTGACGAAGGCGACCGGCTCGTACGCCTTCGCCAAGAAGAAGACCGACACGTACTCGTTGTCGACCACGTACGACACGATCCACAACATCACCGCCAAGGCCCAGCGCCACGCGATCGTGTTCGGCGACGTCGACGACGGCTACGAGCACGTACAGAAGGCCACGACCTACACCAACGGCTACGCCTACAAGGGCGAGAGCCCGCACGCCCCCTCACGGGTGGGCTCGGAGTCCTTCTCGTACGACGCCAACGGCAACCAGGTCGACAACCGGTCCGACACCTTCGGGCACCCGCGCCGCCAGCAGGTCTGGGACGAGGCGAACCGGCTGGCGTGCGTCCACGACCTGTGGAAGTACGAGACGGTCGACCAGGACCCGTCGTCCTGCGACAAGCCCGGCAAGTCGCCGAACGTCCGCTTCCTGTACGACGCGGACGGCCAGCGCGTGGTCAAGGACGGCGCGCAGACGACCCTCTACCCGAACCAGAACTACTCGGCACGGGGCCTCCAGGAGTTCAAGCACGTCTTCGTCGGCACGACCCGCATCGCGACGAAGACCGTGAAGCCCGCCGTGTTCTACGAGAAGGACCAGTTCTACTACCACGGCGACCACCTGGGCTCGACGTCGTACGGCACGGACGAGAAGGGCCGGATCGCGGAACACCTCGACTACTTCCCGTCGGGGGAGGTCTGGGTCGACGAGAACAAGGGGTCGGACAACCCGTACCAGTTCTCGGGCAAGGAACTGGACAAGGAGACCGGCTACACGTACCACGGGGCCCGCTACTACGACTCCCGGACCGGCCTGTGGCAGTCACCCGACCCGATCATGGGCGACTACCTGAACGGCGAGGGCAACGGCGGCGTCTACAACTCGGCCAACCTCAACTCGTACGGCTACGCCTACGGCAATCCGGTCGGGAGCGTCGACCCCGACGGCAACATCGTCTTCATCCCCGTGCTCATCGCCGGCGCCAAGCTCGTCGGCTGGGGCATGACCGCCTACAGCGCCTACCAGGCGGGCCAGACCGTCTACAACACCGCCCAGGACGTCGCCGCCGGCCGCAAGACCCTCGGCGACGCCGCACTGGAGGCGGCACCGGTCCTCGCCGAGAAGGCCGTTGACGTGGTCGGCGGCAAGGTCAAGGCCGTCGGCCGGGTCGGCTCCTATGTCGCGGACAAGGCGGGGGACGCCTACCGGTACGTGGCCAAGGGCAAGGACCTCAGCGACTGCAACAGCTTCGTGCCCGGCACCGAAGTCCTCATGGCCGACGGCTCGGCGAAGCCCATCGAGGACGTCGAGACCGGCGACCTGGTCCTGTCCACGGACCCGGAATCGGGATCGGGACCGGGATCGGATCGGACAGCGGGCAAACCCGTCACCCATCTGATCGCCGGCCAGGGCGAGAAGGACCTGGTCAGGATCACCGTCGACGTGGACGGCGACAAGGGCGACCGAACGGCCTCGGTCACCGCGACCGACGGACACCCCTTCTGGGTCGACGACCTCGGGCGCTGGCTCGACGCCGGGGACCTGAAGTCCGGCATGTGGCTGCGCACCAGCGCGGGCACCCACGTACAGGTCACCGCGGTCAAGCCCTGGACGGCCCAGAAGCAGCAGGTGCACAACCTGACGGTCGGCGACCTGCACACGTACTACGTGCTGGTGGGCGGCTCGCCGGTCCTCGTCCACAACACGGGACCGTGCAAGACCGATGCCGGCAAGGCCAGTTACCAGCGGATCAAGGACGCGGTGACCGAGGCCGCGGCACGGCCCGCGAGCGACGTGAGGGCACGCCTCAGCCCGGGCCAGATCGCGGCCGGTCAGAAGCGGGAGGACCTCCAGAAGAGGTTCATAGGCAGTGACATCGAGAAGGCCACTGCCCAGAACCCCGCTGTCGTCGCCGACCCCAACATCACCCACCTGGGTACATCCGCCCCTGGCCAGACGGTCCCCGATTTCAAGATCAAGGACGGGGACGAGTACGTGAATATCGACGTCACGGGTTCCAGTGCGACGTCGATTCGGGATCACATGAACCGTGACTACATCACCACGCGCGATCAGATTCTGGACTACCCGACAGTGTCCAACCAGTACGCGAAAGACGTCTTCCAGTGAGGTGGCACCATGTCGCTCATGAAGCACGTGGATGACGTCACTTTCCGGTCCGAGAAGATCATCGGGGGGTCCGGAATCCTGGGCGGTGCCGGACTGTCCCGCTGCACCTGGGTGGGGTCGACGATCGCCCAGTTCGACGACCCCGGCTTCGGACTAGTGGTCCGTGACGTCGAGTCGCGCCGCTGCAAAGTGGACAACTGCGGCGCCCACGGCGTTCGCTTCCAGGACGTCCTGGTCGACGGGCTCACGGTCGCCGGGGGGCTGCTTCTGGAGGCGTGCCTGTTCGAGCGGGTCACGCTGCGCGGGAACATCGGGAGGGTCGTCACCACACCTCCCCATTCCGCCTTGGCGGCGGAGGTCCGGCAGAGCCTCGTGGACGGGATGCGAGCCGCCTACCGGGATGTGGAATGGGCCCTTGACATCAGGCAGGCGAATTTCGTCGACGCGGACTTCTCCTACGTTCCGGGTGAACTGGTCCGCCGCGACGAGGAAACACAGTTCCTTCTGCGCAGGGAGAGTTTCTCCGGAATGGATGTGTCGGACCTTCCGGGCTACGCGAAAATCGCTGTCGGCCGCTTCGAATCGAGGCCCTGGGATTCGATCGTCGCGATTGCCCCACGCCGGTCGAAGAAATTCGACCGGTGGCTGTCCGAACTGACGGAACTTCGGCGGGCGGGGCTGGCCGAGTAGCTTCCCGTCACAGCCGCGCCCCCTTCAGCGCCATGTGCAGCAACAGCCTGTCCTCGCCGTCGTCCAGATCAAGCCCCGTCAGTCGCTCCACCCGCGACAGGCGGTAGTACAGGGTCTGGCGGTGGATTCCCAGGGCCGCCGCCGTGCGCGTCGCCTGGCCCGCGCAGTCGAGGTACGTCTCGGCCGTGCGGGCCAGTTCGCTATGGGCGGGGGAGAGCAGCGGGGTGACCGCCGGGTCGTGGGTCGCGTCCGGGGGGAGGGCCGTCAGGAGGCGGTACGGGCCGATCGTGCGCCACTCCGCGATCGGGCCGAGCCCGGGTTCCGCGCCCACCGCCCGCGCCGCCGCCGACGCCTCCCGCCAGGCCGCCCCCAGCTCCGCCAGCCCGACCCGAGCCGTCGCGACACCCGCCCCGCCCCGCTCACCCGCCCGCTCCAGCAATCGCCCCGCCGCTGTCGTCGCCGGCGTCAGCGTGTCCGGTGCGCGCAGCCGGAGCAGCACCGCCAGGGACTGGGCCGACGTCCCCCACGGCATCGTGCACAGAGCCGTCGCGCCCTGCACCGTACGCACGGAGGGCGCCTCGGACGACGACCAGGGGGCCACACAGATCAGCGTGTGGGGCACGTCGGCTCGCGGGCCGAGCGCCGTACGGAGTTCCGCGACCGCCGTGTCCCGCTGCCAGTCGCGCTCCGCCGTGAGGACGGCCCGCAGCTCCCGGGTCAGATCCGCGCCGTGCTGAGCCTCGTCCGCCAGCAGCGCGCCGATCCGTGCCGTCACCTCCATGGCCGTGGCCAGCTGGGCGTCCGACGGGCCCGGGTCGTCGTCCAGCAGCCAGACATAGCCGAGGACGACACCCCGATGGCGTACGGGGAGACAGATCCGTCCCCGGTAGACGCCCGCCTCCGGGGTGGGCGGGATGCGCACCGGCCCCGTCGCCCGGGTGATGCCGAAGCCCTCGAACCACTCCCGGACCACCGTCGTCGAACGCCGGGTCAGGATCGAGCGCGTACGTACGGGGTCCAGCGCCGACTCGTCCAGCTCACCCTCACTGTCGTACACGCCGAACGCGATCAGCTCGAAATCCCGGTTCTCCAGGGTCGCGGGCGCCCCGAGCAGCTCGGAGATCTCGTCGACCAGGTCCTGGTAGTCACCGGTGTGGTTGGAGGATGCAGAGTCGGCCGTCACGCGCCCATTCTCCCCTGCTCCTCGGCCCCCTTCATACATCTGTCTGAGATCTGCGGCACGGATGCGTGACAGCTGTCGATGGCTCACGATCGGAGGGATCCTTAGGTTTCACGGTGGTTCTCCGTTTACCGGCCTTTTGTGGAGGTGCCCCGTGCTGGGTCCCGTGATTCTCGCCGCCTCGCGCAGCGACCGGCTGCGCCGCGTCATCTCGGCGGCCCCGGTGACCAGGCCGGTCGTCGACCGCTTCATCCCCGGCGAGACGGTCGACGACGTCGTCCCGATCGTCCAGGACCTCACCGACCGGGGCCTCGAAGTCACCCTGGACGTGGTCGGCGAGGACATCACCACCCCCGAGCAGGCCGCCGCCGCCCGGGACGCCTACCTGGAGCTGATCGCGCGCCTCGGCGAGCTGGAGCTGGGCACCCGCGCGGAGACGTCCGTCAAGCTGTCCCTATTCGGGCAGGCGCTGGAGGGCGGCCACGAGCTGGCCCTCGCCAACATCCGGCCCGTCGTCGAGGCGGCAGCCGCGATCGGTACGACGGTCACCCTGGACGCGGAGGACCACACCACCCTCGACTCGATGTTCGCCATCCACGAGGAACTCCGGAAGGACTTCCCGCAGACCGGCTGCGTCATCCAGGCCTACCTGTACCGCACCGAGGCCGACGCCCGCCGCCTCGCCGACAGCGGCAGCCGCGTACGGCTCGTGAAGGGCGCGTACAAGGAGCCCGCCGAGGTCGCCTACCAGCAGAAGTCCGAGACCGACAAGGCGTACGTCCGCATCCTGAAGACCCTCATGGAGGGCGAGGGCTACCCGATGATCGGGTCCCACGACCCGCGCCTCATCTCCATCGCCCAGGAACTCGCCCGCCGCGCGACCCGCAAGCCCGACGAGTACGAGTTCCAGATGCTGTACGGCATCCGCAGCGACGAACACCTGCGACTCGCCGCCGAGGGCCACCGGATGCGCGTCTACACGGCGTACGGGACGGACTGGTACGGGTACTTCATGCGGCGCCTGGCCGAACGCCCCGCCAACCTCCTCTTCTTCGGACGCTCGATCCTCACCAAGGGCTGAGGCCGACCACCCCGCTCAGTGCCAACCGCACCGCTCAGTAAAGGAGTTACGGAACCCATGGACGCCGTCACCCAGGTCCCCACCCCCGTCAACGAGCCGGTGCACGGCTACGCCCCCGGCTCGCCCGAGCGCGCGCGGCTCGAAGCCAAGCTGAAGGAGCTGGCCGAGAACCCGGTCGACCTGCCGATGACCATCGGTGGCGAGCGGCGCATGGGCGGCGGCGAGCGGGTCGACGTCGTGCAGCCGCACAACCACAAGGCCCGCCTCGGCACGTACGCCAACGCCACCCAGCAGGACGCCCAGGACGCGGTCGACGCAGCCCTCGCCGCGGCCCCCGCCTGGCGCGCGATGGCGTTCGACGACCGCGCCGCGATCATCCTGCGCGCCGCCGAACTCCTGGCCGGCCCCTGGCGCGAGACCCTCGCGGCGTCCACCATGCTCGGCCAGTCGAAGACCGCCCAGCAGGCCGAGATCGACTGTCCCTGCGAGCTGGTCGACTTCTGGCGCTTCAACGTCAAGTACGCCCGCGACCTGCTCGCCGAGCAGCCGCCCGCCAACTCCCCGGGCGTCTGGAACCGCCTCGACCACCGCCCCCTCGAAGGCTTCGTCTACGCGATCACCCCCTTCAACTTCACGGCGATCGCGGGCAACCTGCCCACCGCGCCCGCGTTGATGGGCAACGTGGTGGTGTGGAAGCCGTCCCCGACGCAGACCCACGCGGCCGTTCTCCTCATGCAGCTACTGGAAGAGGCAGGACTCCCCAAGGGCGTCATCAACCTCGTCACCGGTGACGGCGTCGAGGTCTCCAAGGTGGCCCTGGAGCACCGGGACCTGGCCGGCATCCACTTCACGGGGTCGACGAAGACCTTCCAGTACCTGTGGAAGACGGTCGGCACGAACATCGAGAAGTACCGCTCGTACCCGCGTCTCGTCGGCGAGACCGGCGGCAAGGACTTCGTCGTCGCTCACCCGAGCGCGGACCGGGCGGTCCTGAAGACGGCCCTCACACGCGGTGCCTTCGAGTACCAGGGCCAGAAGTGCAGCGCGACCTCCCGCGCCTACATCCCCGCGTCGATCTGGAACGACGGTTTCCGCGAGGAATTCGCCGCCGAGGTCGACTACTTGACCATGGGTGACGTCACCGACCTCGCCAACTTCGTCGGCGCCGTCATCGACGAGCGGGCCTTCGCCAAGAACAAGGCCGCCATCGACCGCGCGAAGGCCGACCCGACGTGCACGATCGTGGCGGGCGGCTCGTACGACGACTCGGTCGGCTACTTCGTCCGCCCGACGGTCGTGGAGTGCACGGACCCGGCCAACGAGGTCTTCACGACGGAGTACTTCGGCCCGTTCCTCGCCGTGCACGTGTACGAGGACGACCAGTACGACACGATGCTGGCCCAGATGGAGTCCGTGTCCGACTACGCCCTGACCGGCTCGGTCATCTCCGGCGACCGCGCGGCAGCCGCGTACACGATGGAGAAGCTGCGCTACGCGGCCGGCAACTTCTACATCAACGACAAGTCGACCGGCGCGGTCGTCGGCCAGCAGCCGTTCGGCGGCGGACGCGCGTCCGGCACCAACGACAAGGCGGGCGCCCCGCAGAACCTGATGCGCTGGACCCTGACCCGCGCCATCAAGGAGACCCTGGTCGCCCCGACCGACTACACGTACCCGCACATGGGCTGAAACTCCTTCGCGCACCAGGTCGTGGGCCGGGCAGACTTCGGCCCATGACCTGGACGGAGCGTGTGCTGACCAGTGACGGGGTCGGGCTGTGGGCCCGCCGATCCGGGCGCGGCGAGGAGCCGCTGGTGCTGTGCCACGGCGGGCCCGGACTGTGGGACATGTTCGAGGACGTCGCCGAACTCCTCGGGGATCTGGCCTCCGTCGTCCGCTGGGACCAGCGCGGCTGTGGGCGCTCGGAGCCGTCCGACGGGCCCTGGACCAGCGAGCGGGCCGTCGCCGATCTCGACGCCGTACGGGCCCACTTCGGCCTGGAACGGATGACGCTGCTCGGGCATTCCTGGGGCGCGCAGCTGGCCCTGTCCTACGCACTGGCTCACCCGAAGCGCGTCGCCGCGCTCGTGTACGTGGCCGGCACCGGCATCGACCCGGAGGCCACATGGCGTGGCCCGTTCGAGGAGAACTTCCTCGCCAGGCTCGGTGAAGTGCCCGAACGGCTCGCCCGGTGGCGGGAGTTGACGGATGGGAACCGCGAACGGGCGGTGCTGCAGTGGTCCGTCGAGTTCGAGGACCGGGAGCGGGCGCTGGAGCACGCCCGGCGCATGGCCGACCCCTGGTTCGAGATCAACTTCGAGTGCAACAAAGCCCTGGGCACCGAGACCAGACAGACCTGGGGTACGTCCGAACTGCACACCGCCTGCCGGGCCTTGGACGTGACCACGCTGATCGTCGACGGCGCCCGGGACATCCGGCCCCGCTCCGCGGTCGACTCACTGGAGCGGGCCCTGCCGAACGTCACGCGGGTGATCCTGCCGGAGGCCGGTCATCTCCCCTGGGTCGAGGACCCGACCGGCTTCCGGCAGGCGATCGCACCGGTGCTGTGACCAGTCTCAGTTCTCGCAGGTCGTCCGGCCCGGGTGCCAGCGGCAGGCCAGTGCGGCGAAGCCGCCGTCCGTGATCACCGGTACGGCGAGTGTGGTGCCGCCCTTCGCGACCTGCGCCCCGCGCACCAGCCCCGACGGGCCGTCCGTCACCGTCTCCACCAGCCAGCGCCCGGCGCCGATCCGCAGCGGTACGTCCGCCGTGTGTGCCGCGCCCGCGAACGTACCGCCGATGAACCACCGCCCGTCCGCCGCCCGTCGGGCGAGTACGGCGGCCTTGCCCGGATCACCGGTCAGCAGCCGTGTCTCCTCCCAGCGCCTGGGCAGCTGCTCCAGATAGCCGCGGGCCTCGGGGCGGGCCTCGTACGACTCCGGAGTGCCGGCGAGGTTCTGGATGCCCGACTCGTACAGCACCGTCAGCCCCAACTCACCCGCGTCGGAAGCGACGTTGGGGCGGAACGGGCGGTGGAAGGCGCCCGGGGTGAAGTCCATCGAGCCGATCACATTGCGGGTGAAGGGGAGCGCGGCCAGCTGCTCGGCGGTGTTGTTGCGCTTCTCCTCGCCTCCCACGCCCTCCATGGTCATGACCTGCGGCCAGGTGCGCTGCATGCCCTTCGGGATGGTCGAGCCATGGAAGTTGACGAGGAGGAGGTGACGGGCTGTCGCTTCCAAGGCCTCGTCGTACCAGCGCATCCGCTCCTGCGACTCCGAGTCCATGAAGTCGATCTTCACGCCCTTGACGCCCCAACTCGCCAGAGTGCTGAGCCACTTCTCGCGTTCCACCGGGTCGGTGAGGAGCGTGTAGTGCAGCCAGACCTGGACGCCGACGCCCTTCGCCGCCGCGTACCGCACCAGCTCCGGCATCCAGCTGTTCGTCTGCCAGTCGGGGTCGATGACGTCCCACTCGCCGGGCTTGTAGTACCAGCCCGCGTCGACGACCTCGTACGGCCACTTCCGCTCGGCCGCGTAGTCGACATACCTCTTCTGCGCGGCCAGGCTCTGCCCGGCCTCCTTGCCGCCCGCGAGCCAGGTCCACAGGGCCGGGCCCGGTTTGATCCAGGACGTGTCCCGGACCTTGGAGGGCGGCGCGAGATCGTCGACGAGGGTCGACTCCGTCACGGTGCTCAGATCGCCGGTGACGATCGTGCGCCAGGGCGTCTTCAACGAGCCCTCGACAGCGACGGGTTCGTCGTTCCAGAGGCTCACCCTGTACGTCGGTGAGTTCGCCTCGTGCGTCAAGTGGGCGCCCGAGTACGTGCCGTTGAGGTCCGACTCGGCGATCAGCGCGTAGCCGCCGGGTGTGTCGAAGAGGGCCTGCATCGAGAAGGGGCCCGCCGGGGCCGTCGCCGCCGACTCGTAGCGTTTGAAGGGGAGTTCGTTGTCGGCGCGGTAGGCGTTGATGACGGCCTGGCTGTCCGCGGGGAGCGTGAAGGCGGAGGCCTCGCGCAGGACGTTCCCGGTGCCGCGCGGCAGGACGTAGCGATAGGCGACGCCGTCCCGGGCCACCCGCACCACCAGGTCGAGCCGGGCACCCTCGGCCGTACGGAAGCGGAAGCGGGCCTCGGTCATCCGGGCAACTCGCTCGCGGGACTTGCCCGTTGTAGACGTGTACCGCTCGGTGACCGTCCGGGTGGTGCGGCTCGTCAGCTCCAACCCCTTGGAGAGATCGGCCTGTTCGGTGACCAGACCCAGCGGGGAGGGGGCGAGGACCTGTTCGCCGGCGCGTCTCACGGTGAGGGTCGGGTGGCCGTCGGCCGGGTCCAGCGCGACGACGGCCGTGGGGGAGGAGCCGGGCGGGGCCTTCACCTCCCAGGCCGCCGCCGAACCGCCGGTATGCGCACCTGCCGGGAGAGCCGTCACCGCGGTGGCGAGTAATGCGGAGCAGAGAGTCAGCGCGATCGACATGAAGTACCCCTTCAGCCGTTCAGTCATCCGATGACTGTGAGGCTGCTGGGTGGAATTGGGGCTGTCAAGGTGTCGCGCAGCGCTATCTGCGCGTTGGAGGTCGGATCAATCACGTCTGGAGGTGTCTGTAAATATCTGCGGACGCCTCGGGATACTGGACCCATGTCCACCACCCTGCGCACCGCCCACACGGCCGACCTCACTCCCGCCGAACTCGCCGCCGCCCGTGACCTCATGGACGCCGCCTTCGACGGTGGCTTCGCCGACGAGGACTGGGAACACGCGCTCGGCGGCATCCACGCCCTCGTCCACGACGAGACGGGTCGCCTTCTCGCCCACGGCTCGGTCGTCATGCGCCGCGCGCTGCACCGGGGCCGCTGGCTGCGCGTCGGCTATGTGGAAGCGGTCGGTGTCCACACCGACGCCCGCCGTCGCGGCCTCGGCGGACTGGTGCTGGGCGAGCTGGAGCGGATCGTCGACGGCGGCTACGACTTCGGCGCGCTCTCCGCGAGCGCCGACGGCGCCTCCCTCTATCTCGCCCGGGGCTGGCAGCTCTGGCCGGGCCGCATCAGCGCCCTCGGCCCGGACGGAGTCGTCCACCTTCCGGACGAGGAGGGCGATGTCTTCGTACGCCCGGCCGCTGTCGGTTCACTGGACCCGTCCGACGGTCTGATCTTCGACTGGCGGGACGGTGACGTGCTGTAGGGCGCGCGATAAAAGGCCAGGTCAGATGGGTGTGACCCAATCCACCGTCTCAGATAGTAGGAAGTCCGACTAATTGTGGAGACAGATGCCCTGTCCTCGCCTAGCTTTGTAGGAGCCGAACGTCTCGCTGGACCAAGCGAATGACGGTCGTGAGCCGGAGCCCCATGCAGGCAACCCCTGCGGCACCGCCGCTCCCCGTCCGACTGGGGGCACCCCCCGCCCATTAGGCAGAGGGGGAGTCTCGAATCCCCCCTCCGCGCTCCCTTTCCGGGTTCCCGGATTCTCCGAAGGAGTCGATTTCCCATGGCCGAGACGACCGTCCGCCGCCGAGTCCGCCACGTCTCCCCGACGAGCGAGTCCGACCGCAAGAACGCCGCAGCGGCCCTCCAGCGCGCCCTCGACCGCAGGGACAACGGCGGCCAGACGGGCCACTGAGCAGCCTCGCCACTGAGCAGCACCGCTACGCCCGCCGCACCTCGAAGTAGTCGATCCGCTCCCCGCTCTCCGCCAGCGCGGACACCTTGAGCCGGGGAGCCGCGCCCGGTGCGCCGGCCTCGGCCTCCACGGAGAGGAACGAGTAGCCGGTGTAGCGCACCCGCGACCACTCCACGGTGTCCTCGTGCCGCTCCTGCGACTTCGTCCAGTAGTAGCTCTCCACCGACTCCCGGTCGACGACCTCCCCCTCGAAGCTGTCCTTCACCCCGACCGGGAAGCTGTACAGGCTCTGCCCCGCGCCGCCCGCCGTGACGTACACGGTCCCGTCGCGCGTCGGATCGGTCGACGCGCCGACCGGCACCTTCCTGCCCACCCGGCCGCCTCGGAGGGCGTCCGTCCGCTCGTACACATGGTTGTGGCCGTTGATCACCAGATCGACCCGGTGCTTGTCGAAGAGCGGCAGCCAGGCGTCTCGTACGCCGCCGTCGGAGGCGTGGGTGGACGTCGAGTACGTGCAGTGGTGGAAGAAGACCACGACGAAGTCGATCCCGTCCGACGCGCGCAGCTCGGCCAGCCGCCGGCCCAGCCACGCCGTCTGGCGGCCGTCCGTGTGCCCCAGGTTCGCGGGGATCTCGTACGACACGTCGTTCGCGTCCAGCGCCACGACGCCGACATTGCCGTACGTGAACGAGTAGGCGCCCGGGGTGTTCCGGGGGTCGAAGCCGTTCTCCGGGAGCGACCAGCGGGCGGACTGGCCGCCGTAGCCGTTCGGCGAGTACCAGGCCTCCATGTCGTGGTTGCCGGTCGTCACCATCCACGGCACCGACTTCGCGACCGTCTCCGTCTGCTTCAGGAACAGGTCCCAGGCGGTCGGGTCGTAGGTGTCCGACTTCTCGCCGTGGCCGGTGACGTCCGCGTAGCAGATGTCGCCCGCATGGAGATGGAAGGCGGGCTTCCGGCCGAGGATCAGCTTGTCGTTGGCGAGCGCGTCGGGCGTCACGCCCTGGTCGCCGAAGGCCGTGAACACGAAGCTCGCGGGCGCGGTCGTGGGCGCCGTACGGAACTGGCCGAGCGTGGAGCGGCGCGCGCTCGACGCCGGGTCGAAGCCCTCGTGACCGACGCCGTAGTAGTACGTCGTCCCGGGGCGCAGTCCGTCGAGCGCCGCGTGCACGTAGTACTGGTCCAGGTCGAGGCGGATGCCCGGCAGGCCCGGTGTGTGCAGCGGGCGGACCTCGGCGTCGATACGGCGGCTCAGGTCGCCGGGGGCGAGCCCGACCCGTACGAACGGCTTCCTGACCGCGAACGGCACCTGCCACGAGACCCGCATCATCGTCTTCGGGTCGGCGCCGAAGGCCAGGTGGCGGCCGAACGGGGTGACGGCGGAGCCGGGGACCTTGCTGGTCGCGGGGGCCGCCGGGCCCGTGCTCGACGAACAGCCGGTGAGCAGCCCGCCGCCGGCCAGCGCGCCCGCCGTCACCAGCGCGCGGCGCCGGGTGAGTCGCGTCCGCAGGTACTCGTACTGCTCCGCCATGCTCATCCGGCGGGCCGGCTGCGGCGGAATGCCGACGTTCGGGGTGTCCATAGGATGCGAACCTCCCAGCAATCCCCAACGTCCGCCACACATACGGGTGAACGGCAGTCGAAGAGCCGCTGCCGGGGTACGCCCTCGTGTCCGTATCGCGGACACCGCGTGTCATCCCATGGGACCAGGAGTACGGTGCCGTTATGTCTCGCAGCATCAATCTCGCAGTGATTCCCGGTGACGGCATCGGCCAGGAGGTCGTGGCCCAGGGGCTCAAGATCCTCTCCGCCGTCCTTCCGCAGGATGTGAAGCTGGAGACCAAGGAGTTCGACTTCGGTGCCCGGCGCTACCACGCCACCGGTGAGACCCTCACCGAGGCCGACCTGGACGCGCTCAAGAAGCACGACGCCATCCTGCTCGGCGCGATCGGTGACCCGAGCGTGCCGTCCGGTGTCCTGGAGCGCGGCTTCCTGCTGAAGCTCCGCTTCGCCTTCGACCACCACGTCAACCTGCGTCCGTCGAAGCTCCTGCCCGGTGTCGCCACCCCGCTCGCCGGGCAGCCCGCGATCGACTTCGTGGTCGTCCGCGAGGGCACCGAGGGCCCGTACACCGGCAACGGCGGCACCATCCGCAAGGGCACCCCGCACGCGGTCGCCACCGAGGTGTCGCTGAACACCGCCTTCGGCATCGAGCGTGTCGTCCGCGACGCCTACGCCCGCGCCCAGGCCCGCCCCCGCAAGAAGCTGGCGCTCGTCCACAAGAACAACGTGCTCGTGCACGCCGGTCACCTGTGGACGGACATCTTCAACAAGGTGGGCGAGGAGTTCCCCGACGTCACCACCGAGTACATGCACGTGGACGCGGCGACGATCTACCTCGTCACGCAGCCCGAGCGCTTCGACGTGATCGTCACCGACAACCTCTTCGGCGACATCATCACCGACCTCGCCGCGGCCGTCTCCGGCGGCATCGGCGTCGCCGCGAGCGGGAACATCAACCCGTCCGGCGAGTACCCCTCGATGTTCGAGCCCGTGCACGGCTCGGCCCCGGACATCGCCGGTCAGGGCAAGGCCGACCCCAGCGCCACAGTCCTGTCCGTCGCCCTCCTCCTGCGCCACCTCGGCTACGAGACCGAGGCCGTCCGCATCGAGGACGCCGTCACCGCCGACCTCGCGGAGCGCGGCACCACGACCCGTACGACCGACGAGATCGGCGACGCGCTCGCCGTACGAGTAGCCGGCTGACCCCGCGGCACTCCACTCGAAGTCTCGAAGCCGCCGGGTCGCATATGCACCCGGCGGCTTTTCTTACGTCCCCGCCGGGTGTCACCATCATCCCCTGGGTCGCATTCACGCCCTTTTCGTCCATGGCCCCGCTCACGCGATAATCGAACGCGGAGCCGCGGACTGAGGGAATGCTCGGACGTCCTACCACTGGCCACTGGCAGTAGAGGCGTGAGCGCGGCCCGTCACACACAAAACCGGTGCTGCATCTTCCGGGGGACAACCCCCGGACCCCCGGCCGAAAGACCAGGGGTTGCCCAGAGGCGTGCCAGCAAGCGAAGGACATCCACTGATGACGACGCCCACGATCGAGCTCAAGCCCTCGGCCTCGCCACTTTCCGGCGCGGAGCGCGAGGCGATTCTGGCCAGCCCCGGCTTCGGCCGCCACTTCACCGACCACATGGTGACGATCAAGTGGACCGAGGGCCGCGGCTGGCACGACGGCCAGCTCGTCCCGTACGGCCCGCTCTCCATCGACCCCGCGAACATGACCCTGCACTACGCGCAGGAGATCTTCGAGGGACTCAAGGCCTACCGCCGGCCCGACGGCTCCGTCGCCACCTTCCGCCCGGAGAAGAACGCCCAGCGCTTCCAGCACTCCGCGCGCCGGCTCGCGATGCCCGAGCTGCCCGTCGAGACGTTCATCGACGCCATCGACGCGCTCGTCCGCCAGGACCGCGACTGGGTGCCCGCGCACGGCGGCGAGGAGTCCCTCTACCTGCGCCCCTTCATGATCGCCACGGAGGTCGGGCTCGGCGTCAAGCCGGCCAACGAGTACCTGTTCCTGGTGATCGCGTCCCCCGCCGGCGCCTACTTCCCCGGTGGCGTCAAGCCCGTCTCCATCTGGCTCTCCGAGGACCGCGTCCGCGCCGTCCCCGGCGGCATGGGCGACGCCAAGACCGGCGGCAACTACGCGGCCTCCCTGCTGGCCCAGGCCGAGGCCGCCGAACAGGGCTGCGCCCAGGTCTGCTACGTCGACGCCGTCGAGCACAAGTGGATCGAGGAACTCGGCGGGATGAACCTGTACTTCGTGTACGGGGACCGGATCGTCACCCCCTCCCTCACCGGCTCCATCCTGGAGGGCGTCACCCGCGACTCCCTCCTCACCGTCGCCCGCGACCTCGGCTACACCGCCGAGGAGGGCCGCGTCTCCGTCGACCAGTGGCAGCGCGACGCCGAGAACGGCACCCTGACCGAGGTCTTCGCCTGTGGTACGGCGGCCGTCATCACCCCCGTCGGCACGGTCAAGCGCGCTAGCGGTGAGTGGCAGCAGAGCGGCGGCGAGCCCGGCGAGGTGACGCTGCGGCTGCGTGAGGCGCTGCTCGACATTCAGCGGGGGACGGCGGAGGACGCGCACGGTTGGATGCATGTTCTCGGCTGAGGGCTTGGCGGGGTAGGCGGGTTGTTCGGCTGCCGACCGGTGGGGGCTTGTCGCGCAGTTCCCCGCGCCCCTTCGGGGGCGCGGGTCCGCACGCCCCCGAACCCCTGCCGTTGGTTCCCGGGGGCGGTCAGGTCCACACGGACGCGTGAACTCGCGTCCTGGTTGTACGCAATATGGCCGATTGACCCGTACCGTGAAAGTGCGTTTGCATCGCATGCATCGCGGAAGCAGCACCCTGCGGGGGCAGGGGAAAACGGGGAAAACGGGGGAACACACATGTGGGGAATTTCGCGCGCGACGACCGTCGCTGCGCTCACGGCGGGGGCGGTGGTGCTGTCGGTGACCTCGGCGGCTCCGGCGGCGCCGCGCACGACCGAGCGGGTCACCGTGTCGGCCACGGGCGAGCAGGGTGACAGCTACTCGTCCGGGCCCTACCTCAGCGACGACGGCCGTTACGCCGCGTTCCACTCCAACGCCAAGAACCTGGTCCGGGGCGACACGAACGGCGTGGAGGACACCTTCGTACGGGATCTGCGCACCGGCAAGGTGACCAGGGTGAGCGTCGCGACGGACGGCACCCAGGCCGACCGGGGCAGCGATGTGGCGGCCATCAGCCCGAACGGCCGGTTCGTGGTGTTCGTCTCGACCGCGACGAACCTCACCAAGTGGCCCGAGCCGCAGGTCGAATGGGCCCAGGACGTGTACGTCCACGACCGTCGCACCGGCCGCACGGACCGGATCAGCAAGACCCCGACGGGCGCGTCCGCCTACGCCCACGGAGTCGCGCGGATCTCCGACGACGGCCGCTACGTCGCCTTCAACGCCCGGCCCAGCCAGATGGAGAGTGCCGACAAGCCCATCTACCCGGCGGTCTACGTCGCCGACCGTCGCACCGGCAGGACCGAGCGGATCACCAACCGCGACTACCCGACCCGGGGCGCCTACCACCTCGACCTGAGCGCGGACGGCCGCTATGTGGCGTACACCCAGTTCGAGCCGCGCGGCGGCGGGGGCCGGCTGTGGGTGCACGACCGCCGCACCGACACCGAGGAACTCGTCAACGTCAGGCCGGACGGCACGCCGTCCGAGTTCTACGCCCTCACCCCGTCGCTCTCGGCGAACGGCCGGACCATCGCCTTCGAGTACCACGGCGACGACCTGCTGGCCGGCGGCGCCGTCAACACCAACACCTATGTACGAGACCTGCGCACGGACAAGACCCGGGGTGTGTCCCACGCCGGAGCGGGCGGCCCGGCGGTCTTCGGGCCCGAGCTGAGCCGTGACGGCCGGTACGTCGGCTATGTGTTCGCGGCGCCCCAGGGCCAGGGCAACGCGTATGTACGGGACCTGCGCACCGGCAGGTCCCAGCTCGCGAGCCCCGCCGTCGCCGGCGGCCCGGTCACGGACGACTCCGTCTACATCACCTCGTTCGGCGGCGGAGACCGTCTCCTCGGCCTCGGCAGCACGTCCGCGCAGCTGGTCAGGGGCGACACGAACGGCGAGACCGACGGCTTCGTACGCCGCCTGCGCTGACCCTGTCGGGCCACCCGGCGGGTCACGCTTCGGGTTCGCATGCTGAGACACCCGGGAGCATGGGGGCGGTGCTGTGCCAGACTGCCCCCGTGCTCTCGTTCGCCACGATTATTGGCAGCAGGCGCGCCGGTCCGCAGTGACCGCCTCGTACGACCAGGTACGGGCGGCCACCGTCGTCTTCGACCCGCGCGCAGACCTCTCGCACCCGCGAGGGGTTTTTCGCTTTTCTGGCCCACCTTCAGCCGGAGAAGGAGCGCGAGGGATCATCGGAGGACGGTGGAGCCGGTCATTCCGGTACAGACCGAGATCGACATCCCAGGAGCCTTGAGACCATGACGGAACCCAGCGAACTCGACGACTCGTTCCACGTCTTCGACACCACCCTGCGCGACGGCGCCCAGCGCGAGGGCATCAACCTCACCGTCGCCGACAAGCTGGCCATCGCACGGCACCTGGACGACTTCGGCGTCGGCTTCATCGAGGGCGGCTGGCCGGGCGCCAACCCGCGCGACACCGAGTTCTTCGCCCGCGCCCAGCAGGAGATCGACTTCAGGCACGCCCAGCTGGTGGCCTTCGGCGCCACCCGCCGGGCCGGCGGCAAGGCGAGCCAGGACCCGCAGGTCAAGGCCCTCCTCGACTCCGGCGCACCCGTCATCACTCTGGTCGCCAAGTCCCATGACCGGCATGTCGAGCTGGCGCTGCGCACGACCCTCGACGAGAACCTGGAGATGGTCCGCGACACCGTCGCCCACCTCCACGCCCAGGGCCGCCGGGTCTTCGTCGACTGCGAGCACTTCTTCGACGGCTACCGCGCGAACCCCGAGTACGCGAAGGCCGTCGTCCGCGCCGCGTCCGAGGCCGGCGCCGATGTCGTCATCCTCTGCGACACCAACGGCGGGATGCTCCCGGCCCAGATCCAGGCGGTCGTCGCCACGGTCCTCGCCGACACCGGCGCCCGCCTCGGCATCCACGCCCAGGACGACACGGGCTGCGCGGTCGCCAACACCCTCGCCGCCGTGGACGCGGGCGCGACCCACGTCCAGTGCACGGCGAACGGCTACGGCGAGCGCGTCGGCAACGCCAACCTGTTCCCGGTGGTCGCGGCCCTGGAACTGAAGTACGGCAAGAAGGTCCTGCCCGACGGCGCGCTGCGCGAGATGACCCGCATCTCCCACGCGATCGCCGAGGTCGTCAACCTGACGCCCTCCACGCATCAGCCGTACGTGGGAGTCTCGGCCTTCGCCCACAAGGCGGGCCTGCACGCCTCGGCCATCAAGGTCGACCCGGACCTCTACCAGCACATCGACCCCGAGCAGGTCGGCAACACCATGCGGATGCTGGTCTCCGACATGGCGGGCCGCGCCTCGATCGAGCTGAAGGGCAAGGAACTGGGCGTCGACCTGGGTGACGACCGCGAACTGGTCGCCCGGGTCGTGGAGCGCGTGAAGGAGCGCGAGCTGCAGGGCTACACGTTCGAGGCGGCCGACGCGTCCTTCGAACTCCTCCTGCGCGCGGAGGCCGAGGGCAAGGTCCGTACGTACTTCGAGGTCGAGTCCTGGCGCGCGATCGTCGAGGACCGCCCCGACGGCAGCCACGCCAACGAGGCTACGGTCAAGCTCTTCGCCAAGGGCGAGCGCATCGTCGCGACGGCGGAGGGCAACGGCCCGGTGAACGCCCTCGACCGCGCCCTGAAGGTGGCCCTGGAGAAGATCTACCCGCCGCTCGCCAAGCTGGAGCTGGTCGACTACAAGGTCCGCATCCTGGAGGGCAAGCACGGCACCCAGTCCACGACCCGCGTCCTCATCTCCACCTCGGACGGCAAGGGCGAGTGGTCGACGGTGGGCGTCGCGGACAACGTGATCGCCGCGTCCTGGGAGGCCCTGGCGGACGCGTACACGTACGGCTTGCTGCGGGCGGGCGTGGAGCCCGCGGAGTAGGCGGAGTGGTCGGAGTGGAGGGGGCGGGCCGATGCCCCGCCCCCTGTTCTCACCGCGGGCACCAGAAGCAGGATGCCCATTTCATCCTTCTTTCGGGTAACTTCGAAGATATGAAGGCCGTACTGGTCCGTTCTCTCGTACGCCTACTGCTGGTGCCCTTCGTCGCGACACTCGCGGTACTCGCGCTGCTGACGGCCGCCGCGCCCGGCGCCCAGGCGGCCACCGACCTCTCCAAAGTCGCCGAGGCACTGCGCGCGGACCCGGTGTACGTGGACCCGGCAGCCTCGGACCTCCTCTCCTCGTCCGACGCCGACGCGCTGGCCGACAAGATCAAGGACGCGAACAAGCCCGTCTTCGTGGCCGTCCTCCCGGCCGACTACCCGGCCGAGAACCTCTTCACGAACCTCCGTACGGAGACCGGCGTCACCGGTCTGTACGCCGTCCGCCTCGGTGACCTCTTCGACGCGCGGGCAGACAGCAGCGTGCTGAGCGCGTCGGCGGTCGACAACCTGGTGACGGCGGTACGGGGCACGGACGATCCGAAGGCCCAGCTCAACGACTTCGTCGACGCGGCGCTGCGCGGCAGTGTCGGCGGTTCGGCACCGGCCACCTGGAGCGGTGGCGACTCCGGTGGAGGGGTGGACGCCGGTGCGCTGATCACCGTAGGCGCGGTGCTGGCGGCGGGCGGCGTGGGCGCGTACGCACTGGTCCGGCGCAACCGCGCACGGCACGAGGAGGAGCGGCGGGCAGCGCTGGCCAAGCTGACGGTCGTGGTGGACGAGGACATCACAGCGTTCGGCGAGGAACTGGACCGGCTCGACTTCCACCCTGCCGAGACGGGCGCCGACGACGCGATGCGCGCGGACTACGAACGAGGGCTGGACTCCTACGACAAGGCGAAGTCACTGATGGCGGCGACCCGGCGCCCCGAGGAGGTGCGCGCGGTGACGCAGACCCTGGAGGACGGCCGCTTCTCGCTCGCACAACTGGCGGCGCGCCGCGAGGGCCACCCGCTCCCCGAACGCCGTGGCCCCTGCTTCTTCGACCCGCGCCACGGCCCCTCGGTCACCGACGCGACCTGGACCCCGGCGGGCGGCGCACCCCGCGAGGTACCGGTCTGCGCGGCCGACCGAGCCCGCCTCGTCGACGGCCACGACCCGGCGATCCGCGAGGTGGAAACGGCCTCCGGCCCCCGCCCCTACTGGGACGCGGGCCCGGCGTACGGCCCCTGGGCGGGCGGCTACTTCGGCGGCGGCATCCTGCCCGGCCTCCTCGTCGGCACGATGCTCGGCAGCATGATGGCCACCCCGTCCTACGCGGCCGACTACGGCGGGGGATACGGCGACTTCCGGGGCCCCGAGGGCGGCGACATGTCCGGCGCGGACTTCGACTCCGGGGACTACGGGGGCGGGTTCGGCGGCGGGGACTTCGGCGGCGGCGGAGACTTCGGCGGCGGATTCTGAGCCAACGCCGGCAGCCATCACCCAGCCCGCCCGGCGTCCGAGACCGAGGCCGCACAGGCCGACCTTCCCGCCACCCACTCGCCGTCCCCTGGGGGCTGCGCCCCCAGACCCCCGCTACGGCCCTGAACGGGCCTTGTCCTCAAACGCCGGACGGGCTGAGTCAGTCAGCCCGTCCGGCGTTTGAGGACGAGCGCGTTCAGCGCGATACGGGGGTTCGGGGGCGGAGCCCCCGAGGGATGGGACGGGTAAGGGCGGCGGGGGCGAAACAATGCCCCCATGCGCGCTGCCCGTCTCATCAAAATGGTGCTGCTTCTTCAGGCCCGGTCCGGTATGACCGCCGCCGAGCTGGCCCGGGAGCTGGAGGTCTCCGAGCGCACCGTCACCCGCGACGCGCAGGCCCTCTCCGAGGCGGGCGTGCCCGTGTACGCCGACCGGGGACGGGCCGGCGGATACCGGCTGATCGGCGGGTACCGTACCCGGCTCACCGGACTCGCCCGCAGCGAGGCCGAGGCCCTGTTCCTGAGCGGAGTGCCCGGCGCTCTGCGCGAGATGGGCCTGGAGGACACCGCCTCGGCGGCCCGCCTCAAGGTGGCCGCCGCACTCCAGCCCGCCCTCCACGACACCCCCCGCACAGCAGCCCAACGCTTCCACCTGGACGCCCCCGCCTGGTTCAGCGACCCCACCACCCCCGAGTCGCTGCCCGCCGTCGCGGACGCCGTGTGGGACGACCGTACGATCCTGGCCAGTTACCGTCGCGACCCCGCCGACGCCGACGTCGAACGCACACTGGAGCCGTACGGACTCGTCCTCAAGGCGGGCGTCTGGTACCTGTGCGCCCGCGTCCCGGAACACGCCGGTGCCGAGCCCTTCCGGGTGTACCGCGTCGACCGTTTCACCTCGGTCCAGGTCGCCGGGGAGCACGAGCGCTTCACTCGCGACGGCGCCTTCGACCTCCCCGCGTTCTGGGCGGAGCGCGCCGCACACTTCGCGCGGTCGATCCTGCGCGCCGAGGTCGTCGTACGGCTCTCGGCGGAAGGGGCGCGCGGACTGCCGTACGCCGTCGATCCCGTGGCCGCCCGGGACGCGCTGGCGGCCGGCGGCGACCCCGACGACCAGGGCCGGGTCACCGTGACGCTCGCCGTCGAGTCGGCGGAGGTCGCCCATGCACAGCTGGCGGCGCTCGGGCCGGAGGCGGAGGTGCTGGCGCCGCCGGAACTGCGGGCGCGGTTCGCACGGGACGCGCGGCGGCTGGGGGCCATGTACACCCCATGAGCACGCCGTGAGTACCCCGTGAGCACCCGCACCGCATCCTCGTGAGCGCACACCACACGCCCCTGAGCCCTGTACACCCCATCACAATCCGTGCAGCTCCACGTGCGCACCTCTCCCCCAGGCCCGATGCTTGACCCGTGATGGACGAGACGGAGTTCTGGGAGCTGGTGGACGCGACCCGTGAGGCCGCCGAGGGTGACCCCGAGGATCAGGCCGATCTGCTGGTCGAGCGGTTGCTCCAGCTCGATCCGGACTCGGTCCTCGACTTCGCCCGGCACTTCGAGTCGCGCTACAACCGCGCCTACCGCTGGGACCTGTGGGGCGCCGCCCGGGTGCTGCTCGACGGGGCCGGTGAGGACGCCTTCGACTTCTTCCGGTGCTGGCTGATCGGGCAGGGCCGTGAGGTCTTCGAAGGTGCTCTGCACGGCGATCCGGACTCGCTCGCCGATCTCCTGGACGACTTCGACGACGAGATCGACGGGGACGGCGAAGAGCTGGGCTACGCGGCCGACGAGGCGTACGAGCAGCTCACCGGCACCGCCGCCCCGGACCTGGGTATTCCGCCCGCGCCCGCGGAGCCCGAGGGCACACCGCTCGACCTGGCGGACGAAGGGGCGCTCGCCGACCGGTTTCCCAAGCTGTGGCAGCGCTTCAAGGGCGGCTGACCGCCTGGCCTTCAGGCCTTCAGGCCTTCTGCCCTTCAGGCCGCCGCGCCTCGGCGTCGGGTCAGGTCCGACGGGATGTACGCCTGTTGCGTGTGGTCGGCCCGTACCGCGTGGTGCATGGGGGCCGCGTTGGCCTGGTCGAGGGCGGACGCCGTGACCGCCGCCGGGCCCAGGACGACCGTCGCCACCGCGCAGAGCACGGTCCACGGGTTCCGCGCGGCCCCGGCCCAGCCACCGGAAGACCTCTTGCCGCCGGTCCGCTCCAGCGGGTTCGTACGACTGCTGCTGCTCATGATCCCCACCTCCAGTCAGTGCGTACGACGAAGTTAGGACCGGGAGTTGGGGCGCTTCGTTGAGTGCGCTGTGCCTTACCTGTGAGACCGTGCGAGCCCCTGCGGGCATCTCGCCTCAGCGCCTGCCCTGCAGTCGTGCCGCCGTCTGTCTGATCGCCGGGAGGCGGGCCGTGAGGGCGGCGCCTGGGCAGCTCGTCATGTAGCCGTCGGTGTGGCCGGCCAGGGCGGGCAGCGAGACCGTGGTGCCGGAGCGGAACCGGCTCAGGCTGTTGCTGGAGACCAGGGGTACGCGGGTGCGCGGGTCGGTGCCCGAGAGGCCGAGTTTCCAGGCGGCGAGGGCGGCGATGGCGTCGGTCATGGCCTGCGGCACGGGAACGCCCGCGGTGAAGGTGCCGAGGGCGGCGATACCGGTGGTGCGGTGGTTGAAGCCCTGGGTGTGGGCGCCGGTGACGGGTCGGTCGACGCCGCCCGCGCGGCCCTCGTAGATGGTGCCGCAGCGGTCGACGACGAAGTTGTAGCCGATGTCGTCCCAGTCCCGGGTGCCGGTCTGGCCCGCATACAGGTAGCGGATGATGCGGGGCGCGTCGGCGCAGTCGTAGCCGTTGGGCGAGTCGGTGTGGTGGATGAAGACGGCGACGACCCGGTCGTCGTAGCGCGGCGGCGGCTGGTCGCGTTCGGCGTCCGCGATCCAGGCGGTACGGGGCACGATGCGCGGCTTGGTGGCGGGGTGGGCGACGGCCGGGCGGGCCGCGACGGGGTGGGCGGGGCGCGCGGTCGTACGGTCCACGCCGGCCGCGCACAGGACCAGTCCGGCCGCGGCGGCGATTCCGGGCAGGCAGGCGAGCGCCGCGCGGGCGGCGCCCGGCACGCGGCGGACACGCGAGTCACCCACGGACCCGTTGGACCCCATGGGGCCCACTGTGGGTCGGTTCCGTTCCGCCCGCGATGTGTGGTGTGCCACTTGGTGGAACCAACGTCCCGGTCCGGGACGTTTTTAGGGGTCGGGGGATCTGAAGCGCCTGTGGGAGTGACCGGCGGCTGATCACCGGGCCCGTCCCGCGCGTACTACCGCATGTAAAGCGCATGTACAGGGGGACCAAGGGGTCCAGGAGAAAGGCGGCCGGAGTGGACCTGCTCGACATCCTGCTGTTGCTGGTGATCCTCGGCTATGCCGCGTCCGGGTACCGGCGCGGTCTGGTGGCGGGCTGTGTCTCACTGGCGGGATTCGTGGGCGGCGCCGTCATCGGGGTGTGGGTGCTGCCGTGGATCATGGAGCTGGTCGAGGCCGGGACGCCCGCCGCCACGGTGACGGCCGTGCTGACGGTGCTGGTGCCGGCCGTGGTGGGCCATGAGCTGATGGGCAGATTCGCGCTGAAGCTGCGCCGCGAGCTGGACCAGGGGCCGCTGCGGATCGCCGACGGCGTCGGCGGAGCCGTGGCCAACGCGGTCGCCGTGCTGATGGTGGCCTGGGTCGCCGCGAGCGTCCTGGGCGCCTCCTCCTCGCCGCTGGTCACGACGGCGATCCGGGACTCGGCGCTGCTGGGCGCGGTGCAGAACGCGATGCCGGAGACCACCCCGACCTGGTTCTCGCGGGCCACGTCCGCGCTCACCCAGGCGGGCTTCCCGCAGGTCTTCAACCCCTTCGAGAACGAACCGGCGACGAGTGTCGCCAAGCCCACCGGGGACAGTGTCACGGCGAGCGCGACGAACGCGGCCAAGATGAGCACGGTCAAGGTCGAGGGCGTCGCGGGCAACCAGGGCCGCGAGGGCAGCGGTTTCGTCTACTCGGCCCGGCATGTGATGACCAACGCCCATGTGGTGGCGGGCATCGACGAACCGACCGTCCGGGTGGGCGGCGTCGGGACGGCGTACGCGGCGCGGGTGGTGCTCTTCGACCCCGACAAGGACGTGGCCGTGCTGTACGTCCCGGATCTGCGCGCCCCCGTCCTGCGTTTCGACGACAGCGCGAAGCGGGGCGACTCGGCGGTGGTCGCGGGCTATCCGCAGGACGGCGACCTGAATCTGCAGGCCGCGACGGTCGCCGACAGGGTGCGCGCGAGGGGCCAGAACATCTACAACAGCGAGACGGTGACCCGCGAGATCTACTCGATCCGCTCGACCGTCCGCCCCGGCAACTCCGGCGGCCCGCTCCTCACCACGGACGGCAAGGTGTTCGGCGTGGTCTTCGCCCGCTCCACGTCCGACGACGAGACGGGCTACGTCCTGACGGTCGACGAGGTCTCCGGCGACGCCGAACGTGCGGCGAACTCGACGACACCGGTGGACACGGGAGACCTGGTCACGTCGTAGACGTCCTGGGCCCTTGGTGTGGCTACAACTCCCGGCCCATGAGTACGTCGTCCACGAACTCCCCGTCCAGCAGGAACTCCCGGGGCTGTATGCCCTCGACGACGAAGCCCTCCGACTCGTACAGCCTGCGGGCCGGGGTGTTGTGTCCGAGGACGCGCAGCGAGAGGCGCAGGGCGCCCCGGCGGCGGGCCTCGGCCACGGCGGCCCGGATCAGCAGCCGCCCCACGCCCAGGCCCCGCGCCTCGTCGGCGACGGCGAGCCCCTGGATCTGCCGGACGTGCGCGTTCGACGCGAGCGGGGTGGGCCGGGCGAGCTTGACATAGCCCACGACGAGACCGTCACCCGCCACCGCGACCAGGTGGTCGCCCGGTTCGGAGGTCTCTTGGAAGAAGGGCGTGTACGGCGGTCTGGCCCGGGGTGTGACGGAGTGCAGGGTGGACCAGGTGGCGCGGTCGAGCCGGCCGAGGACGTCCTCGTCGTCGGGCAGGGCGAGGCGCACGAACGGCTCGCCGCTCTCGTACGCGTCGTTCGGCCGGTGTGATCGCTGCGAGTCGGGCGGCATGGAGATCACTGTAGAGCGGGGGTACGACAACGGGTCAGGGGCAGGTGGCGCAGGATAGGACCATGGAACGCTCGCGAATCGCGGTGGCCGGTGCGTCCGGTCTCATCGGTACGGCCCTGGTGCGGTCGCTGACCGCCGACGGCCACGAAGTGCGCCGCCTGGTACGGCGTGCGCCCCGGACGAAGGACGAGGTCCGCTGGGACCCCGGGACGCGGACGGTCGACGCGGCGGGGCTCGTGGGCTGCGACGCCGTGGTGAACCTGGCCGGGGCGGGGGTCGGGGACCGGCGCTGGACGGACGCGTACAAACGGACGATCCGTGAGAGCCGCCTCCTGGGGACGGCGACGCTCGCCGAGGCGGTCGCCGCGCTGGACGAGCCGCCGCGGGTCTTCGTGAACGGCAGCGCGATGGGCTACTACGGGGAGACCGGCGAGCGGGCCGTGGACGAGGACGCCCCCGCGGGGGACGGTTTCCTGCCGTCGCTGTGCGTGGAGTGGGAGGCGGCCACGGGACCGGCCCAGGAGGCCGGCGTACGGACGGTCTTCGCGCGGACCGGGCTGGTGGTGGCGCGCGGCGGCGGGGCCTGGGGCAAGCTGTTCCCCCTGTTCAAGGCGGGTCTGGGCGGCCGGATGGGCGACGGGCGGCAGTACTGGTCGTTCATCTCGCTGCACGACGAGGTGGCCGCGATCCGGCATCTCATCGACACCGACGGGCTGTCCGGGCCGTTCAACCTGACAGCGCCGCAGCCTCTCACCAACCGCGAGATCACGGCGGCGATGGGGCGTGTGCTGCACCGGCCGACGCTCTTCGCGGTTCCCTCGCCCGTGCTGCGGCTGGTGCTGGGCGAGATGTCCGGGGATGTGCTCGGCAGCGCGCGGGTGCTGCCGAAGCGGCTGCTGGAGTCCGGGTTCACGTTCGCGTTCCCGGAGATCGACGACGCGATCCGGGCAGCGCTCGCCTGATCCTCCTCCGCGCCCCGACCTGGCACCCCGGTTGACCGTGTGCGACGGCATGCGACCGCTGTGCGACCGTGCCCTGTTCATGCGCGACTTCCGCCGGCCGCGAGCAGACCTACTCTCGGTCAGAACGGTCTGAACAGTCCGAAGGACCGAACTCGCTTATCCCGTACGCCTGTTGGGGCAGCGGAGCCCTGGCCGGCCGCGTCACACCGCGATCGAGGGAGGGCACGTGCTTGAGCCCGCGTACCAGGCGGACGTCGTCATCGTGGGGGCCGGGGTCGCCGGACTCGCGGCTGCCCATCGGCTGACCAGCGCAGGAGTAACGACCGCGGTCCTGGAGGCCGCCCCTTACGTCGGGGGCCGGATGGCGACCGAGAAGGTCGACGGTTTCCGGCTCGACCGGATCGGGCAGCTGCTGTCCACGTCGTATCCCGAACTGCGGCTGACCCCGGGCCTGGACGCGCTCGTCCTGCGTCCCTTCGCACCGGGTGTCCTGGTCCACAGCGACGGACGCAGGCACCGCGCGGGCGCTCCGTCGGGCGGCGGGAGCGCACGGGGCGCACTCGGTGCGGTGCGCGCCCTGGCAAGCGCCCCCAGGTCGGCGAGGACGGTCAGGTCCCCCCGGCCGACGGCATCGGCGGGGGCGCGCACCGGCGCACCGCTCGCCGGGGCGGTCGGCGGCGCGGTCGACCAGGCCCGGCTCGGCGCCGCGCTGGGCCGGCTCGCCGGTGTCCCCGTGGCACGGCTGCTGGCCCGCCCCGAGTTACCGGCCGCCCGCGCCCTGGCCAACCGCGGCCTGCCCGCCCGTACGATCGAGGGCTTCCTGCGCCCGCTGCTCGCCGCGCTGCTCTGCGACCCCGACCTGACCACGTCGAGCCGCTGCGCGGATCTCGCGCTGCGGGCGTTCGCGAGCGGCCGGCTGTGTGTGCCGGAGGGCGGCGCGGAGACCCTGCCGGAGCTGCTCGCGGGGACGCTGCCGCCCGGCACGGTGCACACCGGGGTACAGGTCACATCCATCGCCACGAACCTGGTGACCACCGCCGACCACGGCGAACTGCGCTGCCGTGCCGTCCTGGTGGCGACCGACGCCCGCGCCGCCGCCGAGCTGCTGCCCGGCCTGCGCGTACCCGACTTCCACCCGGTGACCGTCGTCCACCACACGGCCGACGAGGCGCCCGCGACCGGCGCGTTCCTGCTCCTGGACGCGGATCGCCGGGGCCCGGTCGCGCACACGGCGGTGATCAGCCGCGTGGACCCGTCCCGCTCCCCCGCAGGCCGCCCGCTGATCTCGTCGACGGTCCTGGGCCCCCCTCCCCAGGACGTGGACACGGCGGTACGAGCCCACCTGTCCCGCCTCTACGGCATGTCGACCACCCACTGGGAGACCCTCGCCGTGCACCACACCGCCGAAGCGGTACCCGCGATGCGCCCACCCCACGACCTGCGCCGCCCGGTACGCCTCCTGGCGGGCCTGTACGTATGCGGCGACCACCGGGACACGAGCACCGTCCAGGGCGCCCTGCACTCCGGCCACCGAGCCGCCTCAGCAATCCTGACGGACCTGGGCGCGGACCCGGCACAGGTACCGCAGCCACTACCGACACGCACGACGGCACCGGCCGAGGCGGCGTGAGCTGATAGCCACGGTTCTGCCGCGCCCCTTTAGGGACGTGGGGCTGTATCGATGTGCGGCTCCGCCGCGCCCCTTAAGGGGCGCGGGGAACTGCGCGACCAGCCACAACGGCGCAGCACCGAACCGACAACCCCACACCGCCCCTACCCGAGCGCGGCAACCTTGTCCCGGTACCCCCTGACAGGCGCCGCATCCCGGTACGGCTCCAGCCGCCGCTCGAAGTCCCGCACATACTCGGTCGCCCGAACAGACCGCATCTCAGCCGCCGCCCCCGCCGCCTCGGCCCCCAACTGGCACGCCTGATCCAGCTCGCCCAGCCCCAGCCGGGCCGAGGCAAGCACGACCCGGCAGAAGAGCCGGCTACGGGCAAAGGCAGGCGCACGCAGCTGCAGCGAGCGCTCCGCATGCTGCGCCGCCGCACGGAACTGCTGCAGATCACGGTGACAGTGCCCGAACTCGTCGGCGAGCTGCGCCTCGTCGAAGAACCGCGCCCAGTGCGGCACCTCGTCACCGGGCCGCGCCGCTTCGAGGGCACGTTCGGCCCGTACGAGCGAGGCGGTACAGGCCCGGACCTCACCCAGCACCCCGTGGGCACGCGCCTCGCACGCGTGCAGCAGCGACTGCACGACGGGCGGCGCGGTCGTGCCGACACCCTGCTGGGCCACCCGCGCGAGCTGCACGGCCTCCCGCCCGTGCCCGAGGTAGACGGCCTGCCGGCTCATGGTGGCCAGCACGTACGAGCCGTACGCCCGGTCCCCCGCCGCCTGCGCGAGCCGCAGCGCCTGCACGAAGTAGCGCTGGGCGAGGCCGTGCGCGGCGATGTCGTACGACGTCCAGCCCGCGAGCCGGGTGAGGTCGGAGGCCGCCGCGAACAGACGGCGGCCCGTCTGCTCGCCGTACGTGCCGCGCAGCATGGGCTCGGTCTCGTGTTCGAGGTAGCGGACGAGGGCCTGTCTGGCGTGGCCGCCGCCGTAGGCGTCGTCGAGGGTGCGGAACAGCTCGCCGACCGAGCGGAGGGCGGCGATGTCGCCGCCGGTGACCTTCTGCCCGGGCCCGCGCTCGGCCTGCCCGCGCTGCCGGGGCACACCGGGACGGCCCTGCACGGGCACCCGGACGGCGGCCGGCGGCTGCTCGCCACGTCCTACCCGGTCGTCGGGCCGCCCGATCAGCCAGTCCCGGCTGGGCACGACGAGCCCCGCCGGGGTGAAGGCGATCTTGCGCAGCTCGGCATGGCTGCCGGAGTCCTTGCGCCACAGGCCGCTGACGATGTCGACGGCCTCCTCGGGGGTGGCCGCGAACTCCAGCCCCGCGTAGACGGGCGCGCAGGCGTCGAGCCCGAGGTCCTGGGCGCTGAGCCGGCGTCCGAGGCGCCGGGTGAACACCTCGGCGATGAGGGCGGGAGTGGTGCCGCGCGGCTGCTGTCCGCGCAGCCATCGGGTCACCGATGTCTTGTCGTATCTGAGATCGAGTCCGTGTTCAAGGCCGAGCTGGTCGACCCGACGGGCCAGACCCGCGTTGGAGAATCCCGCTTCTGCGATGAGCGCGGCGAGCTGTCGATTGGGAGTGCGCTGCGCGGGTCGTTCCGTCATCTGCGGTGCGGTCTCCTGCCTTCGGGCCCTCTGATGTGCCCGGTTTGCTGGTGAGCAGCCCTTATGGCCTGGCGAACGGCGCGAATGTAGCGGAGCGTAAGCAGCCGATCGCACATTTCGACGTACATTCATCCGATCGTGTGAGGATTGGGCGCCGGACTGACGGGCAGCGGCCGGACGTACAGTGGCTTGGGCGCGTTACGTGCCTGACGGAACCAGGGAGCCAGGTAGCCGGGGAGGCGCTTGCCGTGAGTGAGTTGCGGTTCGTCCGTATGGGATTCGGCACAGAGGGCGCCGATGGCACCGATGTCGTCGAGTACGTCGACTACCAGGAGGCCTGGGACGAGCAGCGCCGGGTGCACGCGGCCCGCTTCGCGGACGAGATCCCCGACACCTGCCTGCTCCTCGAACACCCCCCGGTCTACACGGCAGGCCGGCGCACCGAACCGAGCGAGCGCCCCCTCGACGGCACCCCGGTCATCGACGTGGACCGCGGCGGCAAGATCACCTGGCACGGCCCCGGCCAGCTGGTGGGCTACCCCATCCAGAAGCTGCCGCGGCCGGTGGACGTCGTGGCGCATGTACGGCGGCTGGAGGAGGCGCTGATCCGGACGTGCGCGGAGTTCGGGGTGGAGGCGTCGCGGGTGGAGGGGCGCAGTGGGGTGTGGGTGCTGGGCGACCCGGTGGAGACTCGCCCCGCCGCAGCGCTCGGCGGCCTCTCGCTGGACCTCGACCCCCGCCTGACGGACGACGAGTTCGACCCCCGCCTGAACGGGCCCGAGTACGCCCCCTCCAACGCCGGACAGCGCCGCGAGGACCGCAAGCTGGCGGCGATCGGGATCCGGGTGGCGAAGGGCGTCACGATGCACGGCTTCTCGCTGAACGTGAATCCGGACACGGTCTGGTTCGACCGGATCATTCCGTGCGGGATCCGGGATGCGGGGGTTGCGTCGCTCGCGAGTGAGCTGGGGCGGGATGTGACGGTGGGGGAGGTGCTGCCGGTGGTGGAGCGGCAGTTGCGGGGCGTGATGGAGGGGGCGGAGTTGCGGGCGCGGGTGGTGGAGCGGGCCTCGGCGTAGGGGTTTCCTCGCCCCCGCCGCCCCTACCCGTCCCATCCTCGGGGGCTCCGCCCCCGAACCCCCGTATCGCGCTAGAACGCGCTCGTCCTCAAACGCCG
>NZ_JBSFMT010000073.1:0-52436 GCF_053599695.1 Streptomyces sp. NPDC000878
GCCTGTACTGAGCCCACCCACCCCCGATCCCGGGCCCGGCCGCGACTCTCCCCGCGGCCGGGCCCGATCATGTCCCGCCTCAGTTCTTGACCGCCTCCGCGATCCGCAGCGCGGCCTCGGCGGGCGTGAGATGCGTGGTGTCGACGACCTCGGCCTCGGCGTGCAGCCAGGTGCGGGCCGCCTCGGCGTAGGGCTCGACGTATTGGAGGCGGAACGGGGAGTTGGGGCCGAGGGGGTCGCCCGCGATGCGTCCCCGGAGGGTGTCCTGGTCGGCGTGGAGAACGAAGTGCCGTACCGGGATGGCGTGTTGGGCCAGGCCCGTGCTGATCTCGCGCCAGTACTGCTCGACCAGGACCGTCATGGGGATCACCAGGGTGCCGCCGGTGTAGTCGAGCACGCGGCGGGCGGTCTCGACGACGAGGGGTCGCCACGGCGGCCAGTGCTGGAAGTTGAAGTCGTCCTGCCCGGGCCCGGGCAGCGCCGGCTTGATGTCCATGAGCGTCTCGCCGACCTTCTCGGCGTCGAACACCCGTGAATCCGGGAGCAGTTGCTGCACGAGCGGACTGGTCGTCGTCTTGCCCGCGCCGTGCGTGCCGTTGAGCCATACGATCATGCGCCCTCACGCTAGCGCGCCCTCTGCGGGGCGCGGACCCGGGCCCGGTAGCGCCTCCTGCGCTGCTCGCGCCGGTCGCTCTGCTGTTGCGGCCCGGCGCCGAGCACCGATGATTGATCTCATGACGGTGGATGTGCTGATCGTCGGGGGCGGGCCCGTGGGGCTCACTGCCAGGGCGTTGCTGGAGCGCTGGGGTGTGCGGGTGCTGCTGGTCGAGAAACGGGTCGAGCTGTCGCCCTTTCCACGGTCGCGGCTGGTCAATGTGCGGTCGATGGAGATCTTCCGGCAGCTCGGGCTCGCCGAGGCCGTCGCGGCCCGCGCCTTCCGGCCCGAGTACGGGCGTATCCGCTTCCGTGACACCCTTTTCGAGCACGATTTTGCCTCCGCGGCGATGATCGGGGTCCACGCACCGGTGCCCGAGAGTCCCGTGATCGGCGTGGTCACCTCGCAGGACCGGTTGGAACCCACCCTGCTCGCAGCGGCCGACACGGCTGACGCGGCGGTGCGGTTCGGGGTCGAGGTCGTCGGTCTCGACGAGGAGGAAGGGGCCGAGAGCGTCGTCGCCCGGCTCGTCGACCGGCGCAGTGGTGAGGAGACCCGGGTCCGGGCCCGGTACGTCCTCGCCGCCGACGGTGCCAACTCCACCGTCCGGGAGCTGCTCGGTATCCCCACCGCCGGGCCCGGCGCCCTCGGGCACGTCACCACCGTCGTCTTCGTCGCCGACCTCACCGGCTGGTCCGCCGGTCAGCCCGCCGGTGTCTACGCCACCGCCCACGGCTCGTTCCTGCCGCTCTACCCCGAGGGCGGCTGGGCCTGGGTCGTGCCCACCCCGGACGACCCCGAGCGCGCCGACTGGCTCGGCCTCGTCTCGCGCGCCCTCGGGCCCGACGGACACGGCGTACGGGCCGAGGTGCTGCGGGTCCAGCACTGGACCGTCACCGCGTACGTCGCCGAGCGCTTCCGGCACGGGCGGATCCTGCTGGCCGGAGACGCCGCGCACGCGCTGCCCCCGGCCGGCGGCCTCGGCATGAACGTCGGCATCGCCGATGTGCACAACCTCTGCTGGAAACTGGCCGGTGTGGTGAGGGGATGGGCAGGGGCCGGGCTGCTGGAGAGCTACGAGGCGGAACGGCACCCCGTTGCCCAGCTGAATCTCCGTCAGGCGGTCGCCAACGCCCAGCTCATGTTCCAGGCGCAGGAGCGACGCCGCGAACAACTCCGGGCCGGGGCGGGCGCGTCCGTGCCGGACCAGGTCGAACTGCCCTGGTCGGAGCGGTACTTCGCCCAGCTCGGGCTCGTGCTCGGCGTCTCCTATCACTCCGGCGCCGTCCTCGCCGACGACAGCAGCACCCCGCTCCGGGCCTCACACCAGGCTCCATCCCAAGCCTCACTCCAGGCTCCGTCCCGGGCCTCACGTCAGGCCGTACCCCATGCCCCGGCCGAGGCTCCGCCCCACACCCCGCCCCAGCTCTCCGACCCTGACCCCGACCCCGACTACACCCCCACCGCCGAGCCCGGGCACCGCATGCCCCACCTCTGGCTCACGCCCGGCCGCTCCACCCTGGACGCCTTCGGCGAGTGGTTCACCCTCCTCACCCCGGCTCCCGAGGAGTGGGAGCGGCGGGCCGGCTCGTCCCCGGTGCCTCTGCGGATCGAGGCCCTGACCGGCGAGTACGGCGATCTCTGCGGCCTTGGTCCGCACGGCGCCCTGCTTGTCCGGCCCGACGGGCACATCGGCGCCCGCTGGACCGACCGCCCGGACGGTGACTCCGCCGTCCGGGACGCTCTCGCCGGGATCAGCCGTTCGACACGCCTCCCGACGCGGTCGGCGTAGTCGGCGTGGGCGTCGGGTCCGTCGCCGGTACGCGCCTCCGGCGTCTGCGCTTGAGGAGTGCCCAGGGGCCCCTGGGCCCGGTCGGCATCGCCGCCGTGACCTCCGTGCCCGCCTCCGACGCCGCCTCCGCCGCCGCCCGCGCCACCGGCAGGAAGCCCTCGCGGCGGGACACGTCCGGGCGCTCCTCCTCCGCCGGCCACAGGCCCAGCGCCGCGCACACCGTCGGGAGGACCGCCATCGCCGCCGTCGCGTAGCCCTCCGCCGAGGGGTGGTAGTTGTCCGGGCCGAACAGTTCGCGTGGGTTCGCCTCGAACTCGGGGCCCAGCAGGTCGCCCAGCGACACCGTGCGACCCCCCTGTTCCACGACCCCGATCGTCTGGGCCGCCGCCAGATGCCGGGACGCCCGCCGGGCCAGCCAGCGCAGCGGCTGCTGGACCTGCTCCACGGTGCCCAGGTCGGGACAGGTCCCCACGACCACCTCCGCACCCGCCGTACGGAGACGTCGTACCGCCGATGAGAGATGGCGCACCGAGCGCGTCGGGGGCATACGGTGCGTGACGTCATTCGCGCCGACCATGATCACGCAGATGTCCGGGACCCAGCCGGACGCCGAGACGGTCAGTGCCACCTGGCGGTCCAGGTCGTCGGACTGGGCGCCGGGCAGCGCCACGTTGCGCAGTTCCACCGGGCGTTCCGCCACCGCCGCCAGGCCCGACGCGATCAGCGCGCCCGGTGTCTGGCGGGCCCGGTGGACGCCCTGGCCGGCCGCCGTGGAGTCACCCAGCAGTACGAGTCGCAGCGGGGGTTCGCCGGGGGTGGCGTACCCGCGTCCGTACAGCCCGTCCGCGCTCGGCGCGTGCGGACCGCCGCCGTTGCCCACCTGGCGTTTCGCCATCCGTACCTCGGCCAGCACCAGTCCCACGGCCGCCGCGCTCACCAGGCCGATCCCGCCACCGCCGTACGCAGCGCCGGCTGCGATCCGCCGGGCCACCCTTGCCCTGGACATGCTCGTCATGCGTCGCCGCCACCTCCTCGTAGCCGTACAACCACTCCTTGCCCCGTACCGACCGTCCGCCAATCGCGACGTGAGGTGAATGCCGAGGTGGACCCTTAGGCTGGCCGAACCAATGACGACCACATTTATGTGCGGCAACCGGAGACAACGGTGCAATTCCACGACTCGATGATCAGCCTCGTCGGCAACACCCCGCTGCTGAGGCTCAACAGTGTGACCGCGGGCATTCAGGCGACCGTCCTCGCGAAGGTCGAGTACTTCAACCCCGGCGGGTCCGTGAAGGACCGCATCGCCCTGCGCATGATCGAGGCGGCGGAGAAGAGCGGGGAACTCCGGCCCGGCGGCACGATTGTCGAGCCCACCAGCGGAAACACCGGTGTGGGGCTGGCCATCGTGGCCCAGCAGAAGGGGTACAAGTGCATCTTCGTGTGCCCCGACAAGGTCTCCACCGACAAGATCAACGTGATGCGTGCGTACGGCGCCGACGTGGTGGTCTGCCCCACGGCCGTCGATCCCGAGCACCCGGACTCCTACTACAACGTGTCCGACCGGCTGGTGCGTGAGACGCCCGACGCCTGGAAGCCCGACCAGTACTCCAACCCCAACAACCCCCTCTCGCACTATCACTCCACCGGCCCCGAGCTGTGGGAGCAGACCGAGGGACGGATCACCCACTTCGTCGCGGGCGTCGGCACCGGCGGGACCATCTCCGGCACCGGGCGGTACCTCAAGGACGCCAGTGACGGGCGCGTCCAGGTCGTCGGGGCCGACCCGGAAGGGTCCGTGTACTCCGGGGGGTCCGGGCGCCCGTACCTCGTCGAAGGGGTGGGGGAGGACTTCTGGCCCACTGCCTACGACCGGACCGTCGCCGACGAGATCGTCGCCGTGTCCGACAAGGACTCCTTCCAGATGACCCGGCGGCTCGCCAAGGAGGAGGGCCTGCTGGTGGGCGGCTCCTGCGGGATGGCCGTCGTGGCCGCACTGCGGGTCGCGGAGCGGCTCGGGCCGGACGATGTCGTTGTCGTGCTGCTGCCTGACAGCGGGCGGGGGTACCTTAGTAAAATTTTCAACGATGAATGGATGGCCGACTACGGCTTCCTGGAGGACACCGGCCCCTCCGCCCGTGTCGCCGACGTCCTCGACTACAAGGAGCACGGCCGCATCCCCTCCCTCGTCCATATGCACCCGGACGAAACCGTCGGTCAGGCCATCGAGGTGCTGCGTGAGTACGGCGTCTCGCAGATGCCGATCGTGAAGCCCGGCGCCGGTCACCCGGACGTCATGGCGGCGGAGGTCGTCGGGTCGGTCGTCGAACGCGAGCTGCTCGGCTCGCTGTTCACCCAGCGGGCCTCGCTCGACGACCCGCTGGAGAAGCACATGTCGGCGCCGCTGCCGCAGGTCGGCTCCGGCGAACCGGTCGCCGACCTGATGTCCGTACTGGGCGCCCACGACGCGGCGATCGTGCTGGTCGAGGGCAAACCGAAGGGTGTCGTCAGCCGGCAGGACCTGCTGGCCTTCCTGGCCAAGGGCGGCAAGCAGTAGTAAACGTCCGGTGAACTGGGCGGGGCGGAGCGGAACTTGCGGCCTCCGCCGCGATGTCCCGGTCCGATTCCGTTCGGATTCCCGCTCCGAACGGAACTTCGTGGAAGTGGTACGAGGGCGTCACGTCCGCGCAGCACACGCTTAACACGAGTCCGGCACATTAGTGGATGTCGGCAAGGGCGGGAGCGGCTCCCCGCCCCGGCCGGCAACCGAAACGGCGTCACGGACCTCCGGAGCGGCTCCCGGACCTCCACCGACGCCTAGGACGCGCCAGCCCGGCCCTGACCCGGCCCGCGTCCCTCGCGGGGACCGCCGTCGTCCCGCCCCCCGGCAACGGGGGTGCGGCGGTCCCCGCGCATAGCTTTTTTCGGGGAGTGTGTCAGTCCTCCCACTTGTCGGCGTCCTGACCGGCCCTCCGGTGGTGCCTGCCGAACATCCACGCCGAAGTGCGCGCCGCCTGGACCGCGTTGACGCCCACGATGCCCACCCAGGCGACCAGCAGGCCGGGGAGGCCCGCGCCGCCGACGCCGATGCCGGACAGGGGTATCGCGAGGACCATCGAGACGATGCCGAAGCCGAAGCGCTCGCCGAAGGTGTCGGTGGATTTCGGGCCGCGCGAGTCGCGCGCTGTCACCATCTGCTGCTCGGCGAGCTGCCGCCGTACCCGGCGCTCCACCGAGCCGTCTATCCGCTGGTCGACCTTCTCCAGGAACGAGTCGACCAGCGCGGACTCGTACTCGTCGCCGAGTTCCCTGCGGGCCTGCAGGGTGGCGTTGAGTTCCTTCTTCAGGTCGGCGTCGTGTGCGCCCGTCGCGTCCATACCGGTCATGCACACCACGGTAGAGAAACCGCGCCCGACCGGCACTGGGGATAGCCCCCCAGTTGTCCCTGGGCCGGACCCTAGGGGACGCCGCGCCGTCGCCCCGCAGCCCCCTGCCGCTACTTGGTCAGGCCCTTCTCCTTCGCGTACGCGTTCGCCACGTCCTCCGGGTCCTTCTTGTCCTTGTCCACCTTGCGGTTCAGCTCGGTGAGGTCGGTCGTCGTGAGGACGTTGCCGAGTTCGGCGAGGGCCTTGCGGACCGTCGAGTCGGCCTTGCGGTCGGCTATCAGGGGGACGATGTGCTGGCCGGGGATCAGGTTCCTGGGGTCCGTCAGGACGACCCAGCCGTTGTCCAGGATGTCGGTGTCCGTGGTGAAGAGGTTCGCCACGTCCACGTCGCCCTTCTTCAGGGCGCCCTTGACCAGCGGACCGGACGAGTCGAGCGACTTGAACTCCTTGAACTCGACCCCGTACATCTCCTTGAGGCCCACCACGCCCACCTCGCGCGTCTTCACCTCGGCCGCCGCGCCGATGATCAGCTTGCCGTTCTGTTTCTTCAGGTCGGCCAGCGAGGTGAGGCCGTACTTCGTCGCCGTCTCGCGGGTGACGACGAAGGCGTCGGAGTCCTCGGCCATCCCGTACGGGAGCACCTGGAGGCCGGCCGGGAGGGCGATGGTGAGGGCGTTCTGCATCTCGCCCTCCTCCGTGGCCGTCGCCTTGGGGGCCACGTAGTGCAGCAGGGCGCCCTGGTACTCGGGGAGGAGGTCGATGTCGCCGCTCTTCATCGCGGGGATGAGGATCTCGCGGCTGCCCAGGTTGGGGCGGACCTTGGTCTGCACACCCGCCGCGTCGAGCACGGCCGCGTAGAGGTAGCCGAGCACCTGGTTCTCGGTGAAGTTGGCGGTGCCGATGGTGAGGCCGCCCGCGCTGGAGCCACTGCCCCCGCCCGAGCTGCCGGAACCTTCGTCGAGGGAGGTGATACCGCCGCTGCACGCGGCGAGGGCGGGGACGGCGGCGGCTGCGAAGAGGCCGCCGAGGAGGGCGCGTCGGTTCATCGGAAGGGCCATCGGAAGAACTCCTGGGCGGTTCGGGTTACGCGGGGCGGTGGCGGAAGAGGAAGCGCTGGACGCCGGAGAGCGCCAGGTCCAGGGCGATGGCGACCACGGCGACCAGCACCGCGCCGCCCATCACCTGGACCAGGTCGCGCTGGGCGAGGCCGTCGAAGACGTAGCGGCCCAGGCCCCCGAAGGAGACGTACGCGGCGATGGTGGCCGTGGCCACGACCTGGATCAGGGCCAGGCGCAGGCCGGTCATGATCAGGGGGAGCGCGAGCGGCAGTTCGACCTGGAAGAGGACCTGGTGCCAGCGCATGCCCTGGCCGCGCGCCGCGTCCTTCACGTCCGGGTCGACGGCGGTCATCCCGGCGTACGTGTTCGTGACGATGGACGGGACGGCGAGGGCGACCAGGGCGATGTACACCGGCCACATCGACAGCCCGCTGGCCAGGAACACGAGGACGACCAGGCCGACGGTCGGCAGGGCGCGGCCGAAGGAGGCCAGGTTGATCGCCACGAACGCGCCCCGGCCCGTGTGGCCGATGAGCAGGCCGAGCGGGAGGCCGATGGCCATCGCGATGAGCGTGGCGAGCAGCGAGTACTGGAGGTGCTCGGCGAGGCGGTGCGCGATGCCGTCGTAGCCGGACCACTGGTCGCCGCTGGTCAGCCAGGAGCCGAGATCCTTGAAGAGTTCGTACATGTCAGGCTCGCCGCCTCGTCCACGGGGTGAGTACGTACTGGACGGCGACCAGCAGCGCGTCCGCGACCACCGCGAGGAGGAGAGTGAGAACCACTCCCGCGATCACCGGGGTCGGGAAGTCGCGCTGGAAACCGTCCGTGAAGAGCTGGCCGAGGCCGCCGTCGCCGATGTAGGTCGCGACCGAGACCAGCGAGATCGACATGACCGTCGCGATACGGACGCCCGCCATGATCACCGGGAGGGCGAGCGGCAGTTCGACCGTGAGGAGGGTGCGGAAGGGGCGGGTGCCCATCGCCTTGGCCGCCTCCTTCGTCTTCACCGGCACCGAGTCGAGGCCCTCGACCGTGTTCCGCAGCAGCACGACCAGCGTGTAGACCGTCAGGCCGATCACGGTGGTGGTGCGGGTCAGACCGCTGACCGGGAGCAGGAGCACGAAGATCGCGATCGACGGGATCGTGAAGAGGACGTTGGAGAGGCCGAGCAGGAAGCCGCGCAGCGGGCGGACCCGGTGGGCGACCACGGCCAGCGGGAGCGAGATCAGCAGGCCGAAGAAGACCGCCGAGAGGGCCGCCTGGAGGTGGGAGACGGTGAGGGTGGTGAGGTCGTCGGTGTGGTCGCCGATCCACGACCAGTCGATGGTCATGCCTTGACCTGGGCTTCCGTAGTCACAGGGGCCGCTGCCTGGGCTTCTGTGTGGGCCCGGCCCGCGTGTACGTGGATGTCGTCGCGGGACGAGACACCGGTGAGGGTGCCCGCCGCGTCCACGCGGGCTATCAGCCCGGTCGGGGAGGCGATCGACTCGTTCAGCGCCGCGAGCAGCGAGTCGCTGTCCTTCAGCGGCCGTACGGGGATGTCGGTGCCGTCCGTGCCGTGGTGCCAGTGGGCGGGTTTGCGGGCCTCGTCCAGTACGAGGGTCCAGGCGCCGCCCTCGGGGGCCGGGCCCTGCGGGAGGTCCGCGAGGGTCTTCAGGGAGAGCAGCTTGAGGCCGCGCTCGGCGCCGAGGAAGTCGGCGACGAAGTCGTCGGCCGGGCGGGCGAGCAGCTCGGCGGGGGTCGCGCACTGGACCAGATGGCCGCCGGTGCGGAAGATCGCGATCTGGTCGCCGAGCCGGACGGCCTCGTCCACGTCATGTGTGACGAAGACGATGGTCTTGTTCAGCTCCTTCTGCAGGCGCAGCAGTTCGTCCTGGAGCTGGGTGCGGACCACCGGGTCGACCGCGCCGAACGGCTCGTCCATGAGGAGGACGGGCGGGTCGGCGGCGAGCGCGCGGGCCACGCCGACGCGCTGCTGCTGGCCGCCGGAGAGCTGGTGCGGGTACCGCTTGCCGGCGTCGGCGGCGAGGCCGACGGTCTCCAGGAGTTCGGCCGCGCGGGTGCGGGCCTTCTTCCGGCCCCAGCCAAGGAGCAGCGGTACGGTCGCGATGTTGTCGAGGACCGTGCGGTGCGGGAAGAGTCCGGACTGCTGGATGACGTACCCGATGGATCGCCGCAGGTCGGCGGCGTCCTGCTGGAGGACGTCCTGGCCGTTTACCTTGATCGTGCCGGAGGTCGGATCGACCATCCGGTTGATCATTCGCAGGGTGGTCGTCTTGCCGCAGCCGGAGGATCCGACGAGAACGGTCACGCCGCCTTCCGGCATCCGGAGCGAGAGATCGTGGACTGCGGTGGTGCCGTTCGGGAAGCGCTTGTGAACCGCGTCGAACTGGATCATGAGGTGTCCCTTGCCGGGCCTGTATAACGTCATGCAGAGTTCTCCGTGTCTGAATAGATTGTCAATGCCTCTGTGTTAATCCGAGGTAACGGCCGTCCAGCAAGCAAGATCGAGTGCCCGGTTTACTTCCGGTTTGAGGGGAGTCTGCGCCTTATGTCGTCTCGGATTGTGGATGCATCACTTCCGGTGCCTCCTCCGGTGTCCACCGGCATCGTCGTGCTGGACGGCATCGGTCTCGGCGTCGAGGACGTCGTACGCCTCGCCGACGGGGCCGCGCGGCCTGTCCCCGGCACCGAAGGGATGAAGCGCGTCGAGGAGGCCTGGGACGCCGCCCGCCGCATCGCCGCGACCGGCCGCGTGTACGGCCGCTCCACCGGCGTCGGCGCCAACCGCAACGAGGACGTCCCGACCGAGGCCGCCGCCGACCACGGTCTGCGCCTGCTGCGCAGCCACGCCGGCGCCATCGGCGCGGAACTCCCGGCCCGGCAGGTACGGGCGATGCTCGCCGTCCGCGCCAACCAGCTCCTCGCGGGCGGCGCCGGACTGCGCCCCGGGGTGGTCACGGCCCTGTGCGAGGCGCTGGAGAACGGGGCACATCCCGTCGTCAACGAGTTCGGGTCGGTCGGTACGGGCGACATCGCGGCGCTGGCCCAGATGGGGCTGGCGCTGGCGGGGGAGCACGAGTGGATCGCGCCGGGGACGGGACCGGGGGCGGCTGCGGGTGGCTCGGTTCTCCGTGGCTGGAGCGTCCCCGGCGCCCCCGAGCCGCAGGCCCTCGACAACAACGACGCCCTCGCCCTGATCAGCAGCAACGCCCTCACCCTCGGGCAGTCCGCGCTCGCCCTGCACGAGCTGCGCGGGCTCATCGTCGCCACGCAGGTCGTCGCCGCGCTGTCGCTGCTCGCCGTCGACGGTTCCCACGAGGCGTACGCGGCTCCCGTGCACGCCGCCCGTCCGCACCGGGGGTCGGTCGAGGTCGCGCGCCGCATGCGGGCGTTGATCGGTTCGGCGGACCGGCCCACGCCTCCCCTCGGCCGGATCCAGGACCCGTACGGCTTCCGGTGTCTGCCGCAGATCCACGGGCCCGCGCACGACGCGGCGGACGCGCTGGAGGGGGTGCTCGCGATCGAGATCAACGCCGCCGCCGAGAACCCGCTCATCTCCCCCGAGGACCTCACCGCCTACCACCACGGCGGCTTCTACCAGGCCCAACTCGCCCTCGCCCTCGACCACTTCAGGCTGGCCGTCACTCAGGTCGCGCGCCTGTCCACCTCACGCCTCTCGACCCTCAACGAGCCCGCCTTCACCCGCCTGCGCCCCTTCCTCGCCGACCACGAGCCCGCCGCCTCCGGCGTGATGATCCTGGAGTACGCCGCCGGCGCCGCCCTCGGTGACCTGCGGGCCTTCTCCGCGCCCGCCTCGCTCGGGCACGCTGTACTCTCCCGGGGCGTCGAGGAACAGGCCAGCTTCGCCTCGCTCGCCGCCCGTCAGACACTGCGCGCCTGTGACGCGTACCGTCTCGTCGTCGGCTGCGAACTGGTCGCCGCCGTACGGGCGCTGCACCAGCGCGACCTGCGCCCGGATCCGGAACTGCCGGTCGGCCGGGCGCTGGAGCTGGCCGAGTCGGTCCTCGACGCCGACTCGACCGACCGCCCGCTCACGCACGACGTGACGGTGGCGTCGGCACTGCTGGACCGGTTCACGGAGATCTGGAGGGGGAGCGGGGCATGAGCACGCCGAGTGCGGAGGGCAGCGGGGGCGCGGGTACGGGGGCGCGTGCCGGTGCCGGTACCGGCGTGGGCGGGGACGCGGACGTGGGTGTCGGCGCGGACATGGGCGTAGGTGTGGAGGCGGGCGTGGACGGGGACGTGGGCAAGGGCGCGAGTGCGGAGGGGGGCGTGGAAGGCCGCGGGGTCGCGGGCGCAGGCGGGGCCGCCGCTGGCGCCCCCGACACTGGCCCCGGCCTGGGTGGGGAATCGGGTGCGGGCAGGACCGCCACCGGCGCCGGCCCGGGTGGGGACGCGGGTGCGGGTGGGGCAGAGCAGGCGCCTTCCAAGCGCTTGGCCGCAGGCGATGGGGACGCGGGTGCGGGCGGGACCCCGCCCGACAGTCCCGCCGGGCGGCTTCAGGCACTCTTCGAGGGGCATCGGCTCACCCCGACCCAGCGGCGCATCGCGCACAGCATGGTGCGGCGGGCCGCCGACGTGCCCTTTCTCTCCAGTGTCGAGCTGGCCGAGCTGGCCGGTGTCAGCCAGCCGTCCGTCACCCGCTTCGCCGTCGCCCTCGGCTTCGACGGCTACCCGGCGCTGCGCAAGCACCTGCGCGAGGTCGCCCCCGCCGAACAGAGCGCCGAGCCGGGCTCGTACAACGAGTACCAGCAGGCCGTCGAGGCCGAGATCGAGAACCTGAGGCACCTGGCCGAGGTGCTCGCCGATCCGCGTCCCGTGCACCGGGCCGGGCGGCTGCTCGCCGCCTCCCGCCCGCTGCCCGTCCTCGGGCTGCGCGCCGCCGCCTCCCAGGCGTACGGCTTCGCCTACTTCGCCGCCAAGGTTCACCCGGACGTACGGCTGCTCCACGAGGGCGGCACGATGATCCACGACCGGATCGACGCGGCCGTACGGGCGGGCGCCACCACCCTGCTGTGCTTCGCGCTGCCCCGGCATCCGCGCGAGGTCGTCGACACCCTCGCCTACGCCAAGGCGGCCGGCCTGACCGTGGTCACCGTCGCCGACTCGGCCTTCGCGCCGGTCGCGAAGGTCTCCGACCTGCTGCTGCCCGCCGCCGTCGGCACCGGGCTCGCCTTCGACACCGCCTGCGCGCCGATGCTCCTCGGTCGGGTGCTGCTGGAGGCCATGTGCGACGACCTGCCGGACGCCCAGGCCCGCCTGGAGGAGTTCGACACGCGGGCGGCGACGCGGGGGCTGTTCGTCGAGTAGGCCTCAGCACGGCCTTGTGCGGCTCTCAGACTCGTCTCACGTTCGCTCGTTAGTCTCCCGCTCCGACAGGACTGTGCCGGGAGAACGAACCGGGAGGCGGACGTGGCACGCGGAGTTCGCGGAAGACAAGGCCTGGCCCGGGTGGCCGTGGTGATACGGGCCGGAGTGGCGCCCATGTGGTGGCTCGGGGTGTTCGCGGCGGGCGTCGGCGTCCTGGTGCCGGGGATCACCGGCCGCCGGATCGGCGTCATGGCGGGGGCCGTGCTGTTCATCGTCACGGCCGGACTCGTGGCGTGTCTGCGGCGCCGCCGCTACACCGCGCTCGCCGCCGGTCCCGCCCGGGCCGGCCGGCACGATGTGCTCCAGGACCGCGCGGTGACCGTACGCAACTGGCGCCGTGGCCACCGCTGGTGGCTGCTGCTCGCCTTCGCCGCCGCGCTGGGCAGCTCCTTCGCGGTGCCCGCCGCGGGCGGGATGCTGCTCGCCGGGGCCGGTACCGGGCTGCTGCTGAAGGCCGCCTGGCTGGGTCGGCGCGAACGCGCCGACGACGTCCTGCTGTGGGTACGGGTGGACTGGCTCGGCCCGCGCGCCGGCGCCCCGACCGGCAAGCCGGTCAAGGCCTACCGCTCCACCGGAATCGCCGCGGGCGACGCGACCCCGGGCGGGGCGCGCCGCCGCGGCGACGTCCTGGTCTAGCTCGTCGGTCCCGTCGTGCGGGGGCGGGGCTCAGATCTCGATGTCCGCCTCGATCCGTTTCAGCTGGTGGCGGGCCATCGCCAGGTTGGAACGGTTGATGTCGAGCACCAGGTAGAGGAAGAGGCCGTTGCCGCCGCGCCCCTTCATCATCCGGATCAGGTGGTACTGGCTGGAGAGCGTGATCAGGATGTCCTCGATCTCGCCCTTCAGCCCGAGGTGCTCCATCGTGCGCATCTTGGCGCGCACGACATCGGTGTTGCCGGCGGCGGCGACGTTCAGGTCGAACGTCTTGCTGCCGCCCATCGTGCCCAGGGCCATGCCGCTGGTGTAGTCGACGAGGGCGACTCCGGTGGCGCCCTCGATGGAGGTCAGCGCCTCTTTCAGCGCGGTCTCGGTGTTGGCCATGACGGTGTTCCTCTCCTGCTTCCGGTTCAACTTTCCGTGGTGGTGCGCGCGTTGGGCGTGGTTGACGGTGTGCGTGGCGCGCGCGGTGTTCTGGTTCGGGTGGGCATCGGTGCGGGGACGGGGGGCGGCGCGGGCGTGGGAGCGGCGGCCGGCCTGGGTGCCTGTTCGGCCGCCGCGTCCACCAGCTCCCCGATACGGGTGCCGGCCCGGCGGCCCTCCAGGTGCAGCCGGCCGACGTTGACGCGGTCCTGGGCGAGCAGCGTCAGGACGGCGCTGCGGCCCGCCGCGTACGTCGCCACATAGCCGTACATCCCGCGCACCAGCAGCTCGCGGAAGTCGCCCTGGCCGGTCGCGTCCGTCATCCGCACGGCGACGCTGAGCGCGGTGGCGGTGAGCGCCGCGACCGTCTCCGGTTCGACGCCCGGGGTGTCCTGGACGAGGACGAGACCGTCGACGCTGGCCGCGAGTGCGCCGGTGAGCTGCGGCACGCGGGCACGCAACCGGCGTAGTTCGTCCATGACTTCGGCCTCGGCTGCCATGAGCTGTCTCCTCTCGGCACGCGGGCGCTGCCGTTCAAAGGGCCTCCAGCGCATCCCTGAGCCTCTTCAGCAGCGTGATGTTGGGGTCGGCGAACGAGGGCGGCAGCGATCCGGGCGGTGCCGGGGGAGCGGACGTGGACGGCGGGGCCGGTGGGGCCGGCGGGGCAGGCAAGGGCGGCGGGAGGGCTGGGACGACGACCCCCGCTGCCGCCAGCCGCCGTACGTCCACCAGGGTGTGGAAGGTCGGGCGGGCCAGCGCCAGCGCGATGTCCGCCGCCGTGCGGACACCGTCCACCAGGTCCAGTACGGCGGACTGGCGGGCGCTGATGGTCGGCGCGCCCGGGCTGCCGGAGCGGCGCAGCGGGGCGCTGTCGGGGGCCGGGTCGGGCCAGATGCGGTGGAGCAGGGCGCGGCGGCGCAGGGTCTCGTGCTCCAGCGCCGCCACCGGCACCGGGCGCACCGGGCCGAGCCAGTGCGTGTCCCCGTACCGGAAGTGCCCCGGCGTCCCGCTGGGCGCGAGGGCGAAGTACGCCGCGTCGTACAGCGCCCCCAGGTGGCACACCTCCAGGGCGCCCGCGCCGATCCGGCCGCTCTCGACCAGGAACCGCCCGACCCGGTTGCGCTCCCCGGCCGCGCCGACCGCCTCCCGCCAGCCCTCGGCGTCCAGCGTGCCGCGCGCGGTGAGCAGGACGTCGAGGCCGGGTACGGCCGGGCTCTCGGCGTGCACGACCTGGCCGTCGGCGAGGTAGAGCGAGCCGCGCTCGCACACCAGGGCGCCGGTGGCCCGCTCGGTGGCGAGCCGGCCGAGCATCGGGGAGACCCCGCCCCACGCCCGGTGCCGGGCCGCCGCCTTGTCCCGCACCGGCAGGCGTGGCGGCGGGGTCGTCAGATTCGCGTGCAGTGCCGTCATCCCAGCACCAGCCGTCCGGCCATCTCGCCGAGCCGGATGCGGGCCAGCGCGAGATTGCCCTCCGCGCGGGCCAGCCACAGGTGCAGGAACACACTGCTGTCGAAGCTCGTCGTCACGAACCGCAGGACGTGATAGCTGTCCCGGTTGCTGATGATCAGATCCTCGACCGGCGGATCCTGCCCCCAGCCGCCGGCCGCTCCGCCTTCCTCGGACCCTTCGTCGTCGCCCTCGGGGGCGAACGCGCGGTGCTCGGCGGCCAGCCGGGCCAGCTCCGCCGCCTCGGCCGCCATCGTCTCCGGATCACCGCCCGGGGAGTCCCCGACGGTGCCCAGTGCCAGCCCGCTGGTCCAGTCGACCAGCGCGGCGCCCCTGGCACCGGGCAGCCGCATGGCTTCCAGTAAGCACTCGTCGATTCCGGGCACCCTTGGCCCCTCCCGCCTGTCCCGCTCGCGTCTGTCCGGCTGGTGTTCGATCACCCAGCCTGGAGTTCGCCGACCTGACGTTCGGCCAACCTGGTGTTCGGCTGAGTGACGCAGACGCTACGCAACGTGTGCATGAGGAGTGAGAGATCTGGCATTTTCCAGTGGAACATGCGCTGGATGACTAAGGTGGGTCGACTGGCCCTGTTTTCAGGGCAGTTGACCTGCATGTTCCCCGGAGTCCGTCAAGGGCGTGCGGTGGGGGAGGTGGTTGCGGAGAGGGTGGTGAGCGTGGCGGCGTGCGCCCCACCGGATTCGGCCACGATCTCGTCGACGGTCTGCGGCTCCCGTACGACCGCGAAGGTGACCTCCCCCTCCCCGTTCCCGCTCGGCACGAAGCCGTAGATCCCGGGCCGGGCGAGGGAGTTGTACGCGTAGTGGTGCGCGAAGTAGTACGCGCCCGTGTCCAGCGCCGCCGCGTAGTCGCCCTGTTCGAGCAGCGGCAGCGCGCGCCCCTCGGCGAGCAGGTCGCCCGAGAAACAGGCAGGCCCGGCCACGTCCTGCACCACGTCCGCCCCCGCCTTGGGGCGCCCCTTCCCGTCGTACGCGGCGATCCTCAGCGGCCACGACCCCGGCGCGTACACCGTCCGCGTCGCGACCTGCACGCCCGCGTGCGTGACCGCCACCGGCCGCCCGCCGGCGCTCTTCGCGTACTCGACCCGCGCCACGATCGTGCCGTGCTTGGCCAGCAGTGACCGGCCGAATTCGGTCACCAGCCCGTACCGCCCCCCGAACAGGCCCGGCACCTCCTCGCTCAGCAGCCGCGCGTACTGCGCGTACGTCGGGCTCGTCGCGTCCGACGCGAAGTTGACCGGGAGCCCGCCGCCGATGTCGATCGTGTCGATCTGCCGCCGCCCGACCCGCCGGTTGATCTCCTCGGCGAGCGCGTACGTCTCCGCCACGCCCCGCATCATCAGCGCCAGCGGGATGCCCTGCGACCCGGTGTGCGCGTGCAGCCTGGTCAGCCACGGGCGCTCGGCGTACGCCCCCACGATCCACTCGCGCGCCCCCTCGTCCAGCAACGCGACCCCGAACTTCGAGGTCGCGGTGGCGGTGGACGTGGCCCCGATCGAGCCTCCGCCGATCTGCGGATTCACCCTGATCCCGATCGGGGACCGGCTGGTCGCGGACCGCATCAGCGCGTCGAGCCGGTCCAGCTCCTGCGGGTTGTCGGCGTTCACGGCGATGCCCAGGGCCAGCGCCTCGCGCAGCTCGGCGGGCGTCTTCGCGGGCGAGTCCAGCACCGTCCGGGACGGCGTCACCCCGGCCGCCCGCGCCAGCGCCAGCTCCCCCGGGCTGGCCACCTCGGCCCCGATCCCCTCCTCGCGCAGCAGCCGCAGTACGGGCACCAGCGGGGTCGCCTTCACCGCGAAGGCGTGCAGCACGGGCGTGCCGGGTGCCACGACCGCGTCGAAGGCGGCCCGCAGCTCGGCGGCGGACTCGCGGATGCCGGTGACGTCGAGGAGCCCGACGATGGGTGCGTCGCCGTGGAGCAGTCCCTGCTCCACGGCGGCGCGTACGGCCTCGTCCCGGCGGTTGGTCCGACCGGCCCCGTTGTGGTCCACAGTGTCCCCCGTGGTGTCGATGTCCGTGTCCATGCGTCAAGCGAAACATCCAGGGCGGGCCAATGACGGCGCGAGAATGTATTGACTAGTTCTATTCAGGAAGTCAGGATATGAATATCCACTGCAACAGTCCGCTGGGAGGCAGACCATGTCAGGACCCCGCCCCGTACGAGCCCCGCGCGGTACGGAACTGAGTGCCCTGGGATGGCAGCAGGAGGCCGCCCTCCGGATGCTCCAGAACAACCTGGACCCCGAGGTCGCCGAACACCCCGACAAGCTCGTCGTCTACGGCGGCACCGGCAAGGCCGCCCGTGACTGGCGCTCCTTCGACGCCATGGTCCGCACCCTGCGGACCCTGAAGCAGGACGAGACGATGCTCGTCCAGTCGGGCCGCCCGGTCGGTGTCATGCAGACCCACGAGTGGGCCCCGCGCGTGCTGATCGCCAACTCCAACCTGGTCGGCGACTGGGCCAACTGGGAGGAGTTCCGCCGCCTGGAGGCCCTCGGCCTGACCATGTACGGGCAGATGACGGCCGGTTCCTGGATCTACATCGGCACCCAGGGCATCCTCCAGGGCACCTACGAGACCTTCGCCGCCGTCGCCGCGAAGAAGTTCGGCGGCACCCTCGCCGGGACGATCACCCTGACCGCCGGCCTCGGCGGGATGGGCGGCGCCCAGCCGCTCGCCGTGACGATGAACGACGGCGTCGCGATCTGTATCGACGTCGACCCGCGTGCCATCGAGCGCCGCATCGAACACCGGTACCTCGACGTGAAGGCCGACTCCCTGGAGCACGCCCTCCAGCTCGCGGTCGAGGCCCGTGACGCCCGCCGCCCGCTCTCCATCGGCCTGCTGGGCAACGCGGCCGAGCTGCTCCCCCGCATGCTCGCCGAGAGCGCCCCCATCGACATCGTGACCGACCAGACCTCGGCCCACGATCCGCTCGCCTACCTCCCCGTCGGCGTCGAGTTCGACGACATGGCGTCCGCCGCCGCGAAGGACCCGGCCGGCTTCACGACCCGGGCGCGCGAGTCGATGGCCCGGCACGTGGAGGCGATGGTCGGCTTCATGGACGCCGGTGCCGAGGTCTTCGACTACGGCAACTCGATCCGGGGCGAGGCTCAACTCGCCGGATACGAGCGGGCGTTCGCCTTCCCCGGCTTCGTGCCGGCGTACATCCGCCCCCTCTTCTGCGAGGGCAAGGGCCCCTTCCGCTGGGCGGCCCTGTCGGGCGAGGCGTCCGACATCGCGAAGACGGACAAGGCGATGCTGGAGCTGTTCCCCGAGAACGAGTCCCTGCACCGCTGGATCAAGCTGGCCGGCGAGCGGGTCCACTTCCAGGGCCTCCCGGCCCGGATCTGCTGGCTCGGCTACGGCGAGCGGGACAAGGCCGGCGAGCGCTTCAACGACATGGTGGCGAGCGGTGAGCTGGCGGCGCCGCTGGCGATCGGCCGCGACCACCTGGACTGCGGGTCCGTCGCGTCTCCCTACCGGGAGACCGAGGCGATGCTCGACGGTTCCGACGCGATCGCCGACTGGCCGCTGCTGAACGCGATGGTGAACGTTGCCTCGGGCGCGTCGTGGGTCTCCATCCACCACGGGGGCGGGGTCGGCATGGGCCGGTCCATCCACGCCGGACAGGTGTCGGTCGCGGACGGCACGAAGCTGGCGGGTGAGAAGATCCGCCGGGTGCTGACGAACGACCCCGGGATGGGTGTCATCCGGCATGTGGATGCCGGGTACGACATTGCCGAGACTGTCGCTGACGAGCGGGGTGTGCGGGTGCCTATGCGTGAGGGGGACGACGCGTGAGGGAGGTTTCTGGCGGGCGGGACGGCGACGCTTCGGTGGGGGGCGAGGGCTCGTCGCCGACTGCGGGTGGTGCGTCTGTGCCCACCCTCCCCCACTCTCAACTTCGTTCGAGCGGGGGGACCCCCATCGCCCTGCGGAACGCCTGCCCACAGACGAGTGGCGCCTCCTTCCACGCGATGTGGCGCGAGCTGGCGCCCATTGGCCGTCACCCCGACTCACGCGGCTATCGCCGCTACGCCTGGACCGGGATCGATCTCGAGTGCCGGGCCTGGTTCAGGGAGCAGGCCGAGTCTCGGGGGCTGTCCTACGAGGTTGATCGGAACGGGAACCAGTGGGCCTGGCTCGGGGATCCCGCCGAGGGGGATGCCGTTGTCACCGGGTCGCATCTTGACTCCGTGCCCGATGGCGGGGCCTTCGACGGGCCCCTTGGTGTGGTCTCCTCCTTTGCTGCTCTCGATGAGCTTCGGGGGCGCGGGGCGCAGTTCAGCAAGCCCTTCGCCATCGTCAACTTCGGGGACGAGGAAGGCGCCCGGTTCGGGCTCGCCTGTGTCGGGTCGCGGCTCACCGCCGGGGCCGTCACCGTCGAGCAGGCTCGGCTGCTGACCGACGGGGACGGGATCACGCTGCCGCGGGCCATGGAAGCCGCCGGATACGACCCCGACACCATCGGGCCGGACCCCGAGCGGCTCGCCCGTATCGGTGCCTTCGTCGAGCTGCACGTCGAGCAGGGGCGGGCGCTCGACCTGAGCGGCGACCGCGTCGGCATCGCCAGTGCCATCTGGCCGCACGGACGCTGGCGGTTCGACTTCCGCGGCGAGGCCAATCACGCCGGCACGACACGGCTCGTCGACCGGCGTGACCCCATGCTGTCGTACGCCGAGACCGTCCTCGCCGCCCGCCGCGAGGCCGAACTCGCCGGCGCCGTCGCCACCTTCGGGAAGATCGCCGTCGAGCCCAACGGCGTCAACGCCATCCCCTCCCTCGTACGCGGCTGGCTCGACTCCCGCGCCGCCGACCAGAAGGCCCTCGACACCGTCGTCTCCGGCGTCGAGCAGGCGGCCCGTGAGTACGCCGAGGCGCACGGTGTCGATCTCGACGTCGTCCGGGAGTCGTTCACCCCCGTCGTCGAGTTCGACCACGCCCTGCGCGACGAACTCGCCCGGATCCTGGGCCGGGACGGAGAGGACACAGCCCTCAAGGTCCCCGTCCTCGGTACCGGTGCCGGACACGACGCCGGGATTCTCTCCGGGAGCATTCCGACCGCCATGCTGTTCGTGCGCAACCCCACGGGCATCTCGCACTCCCCGGCGGAGTACGCCGCCGAGGACGACTGCGTGGCCGGGGTGACCGCACTCGCCGACGTACTGGAAGGGCTGGCCTGCACGTGACCCACCCCCAAGCACGGACGTACTGGCTGGAGCACGCCTGGCTCGACACCAACGTCGAGCCGGGGGTGGCTCTCGATGTGCAGGACGGTCGGATCGCGGCTGTTCGTACGGGAGTCGACAGCCCGCCTCCCGGCGCCGAGATCCTTCGCGGGCTCACCCTCCCCGGCCTCGCCAACGCCCACAGCCACGCCTTTCACCGTGCCCTGCGCGGCACCGTCCAGGTCGGCTCCGGCACCTTCTGGACCTGGCGCGAGGTCATGTACTCCTTCGCCGACAAGCTGACCCCGGACACCTACCACGCCCTCGCGCGTGCCGTGTACGCCGAGATGGCCCTGGCCGGCATCACCGCCGTGGGTGAGTTCCACTACGTCCACCACGCCCCGGGCGGCACCCCGTACGCCGACCCGAACGCGATGGGCGAGGCTCTGGTCGAAGCGGCCTCCGACGCCGGTGTCCGCATCACCCTCCTCGACACCGCCTATCTCTCCTCCGGCTTCGGACAGGCCCCCAACCGCCACCAGCTCCGCTTCTCCGACGGCACCGCCGACGCCTGGGCGGAACGCTGTTCAGTTCTCAAGGAACGGGATCACGCGCGGATCGGTGCCGCAATCCACTCCGTACGGGCCGTGCCCGCCGGCCAGTTGGCGACCGTGGCCCGCTGGGCCGAGGAACGCCGGGCCTCCCTCCACGTCCACCTGTCCGAGCAGACGGCCGAGAACGACGCCTGCCTCGCCGCTCACGGACGCACGCCCACTCGACTCCTCGCCGACCACGGAGTCCTCGGCCCCCGCACCACCGGCGTCCACAACACCCACCTCACCGACGAGGACATCGCGCTCCTCGGCCACAGCGGCACCGGCACCTGTATGTGCCCCACCACCGAACGCGACCTCGCCGACGGCATCGGCCCCGCCGTCGCCCTCCAGCGCGCGGGCTCACCGCTCTCCCTGGGCTCCGACAGCCACGCCGTCATCGACCTGCTCGAAGAGGCCCGCGCCATGGAGCTGAACGAGCGCCTGCGCACCCGCACCCGGGGCCACTGGACGGCGGCAGCCCTCCTCCGGGCAGCCTCCGCCGACGGTCACGCGGCCCTCGGCTGGGACGACGCGGGCATCCTTGAGGCGGGCGCCCTCGCCGACTTCACGACGGTCGCGCTCGACTCGGTCAGAACTGCGGGGCCGGTGCCTCGGCTGGGAGCGGAGACCGCGGTATTCGCAGCGTCGGCAGCGGATGTGCGCCATACGGTCGTGGGCGGCCGGCACGTCGTGCGCGACGGGGCCCACACCCTCGTACCAGAGGTGCCGCAGGCGCTTGCGGCGGCTGTCGAAGCCCTGCGCGCCTGACACTCGTACGCATACCGGCCCTCCGCCCCGCCACCCATGAGGACGCCATGAACAGCCCCAGCACGCCGAGCAGTCCGAGCAGCCCGAACCGGACGAACAGTGCTATCGGCAGCACGACCGACACCACCACCGGCACGACGACCGTCATCACGAACATCGGCAGCCTGGTCACCAACGACCCCTCTCTCGGCGATGGTTCTCCCCTGGGACTGATCCAGGACGCGGCCGTCGTCATAGAGGGCGACCGCGTCGTCTGGACCGGTGAATCCAGCAAAGCACCCACCACTGACAATCGGGTCGACGCCGGTGGCCGGGCCGTCCTCCCGGGCTTCGTCGACTCCCACTCCCACCTCGTCTTCGCGGGCGACCGCACCCAGGAGTTCAACGCCCGCATGTCCGGGCGCAGCTACACGGCGGGCGGCATCCGTACGACCGTCGCCGCCACCCGCGCCGCCACGGACGCGGAACTGGAGGCCAACCTCACCCGTTACCTCCGCGAGGCCCTCCACCAGGGCACGACGACCTTCGAGACCAAGTCGGGGTACGGCCTGACGGTCGAGGACGAGGCCCGCGCCCTGCGCATCGCCGCCGCCCACACCGACGAGGTCACCTACCTCGGCGCCCACATCGTGTCCCCGGACTACGCCGACGACCCGGCCGCCTACGTCGCCCTGGTCACCGGCGAGATGCTCGACGCCTGTGCCCCGTACGCCCGTTGGGTCGACGTCTTCTGCGAGAAGGGCGCCTTCGACGGCGACCAGGCCCGCGCGATCCTCACGGCGGGCAAGGCGAAGGGGCTGCACCCGCGCGTCCACGCCAACCAGCTCTCGTACGGCCCCGGCGTGCAGCTGGCCGTCGAACTCGACGCCGCCAGCGCCGACCACTGCACCCACCTCACCGACGCCGACGTCGACGCCCTCGCCAACGGCGACACGGTCGCGACCCTGCTGCCCGGCGCCGAGTTCTCCACCCGCGCCCAGTGGCCGGACGCCCGCCGGCTCCTCGACGCGGGCGTCACGGTCGCGCTCTCCACGGACTGCAACCCCGGCTCCTCCTTCACCTCCTCCGTGCCCTTCTGTATCGCCCTGGCCGTACGGGACATGGGCATGACCCCGGACGAGGCGGTCTGGTCGGCCACGGCGGGGGGCGCGCGGGCCCTCCGCCGCGACGACATCGGCCGCCTCACGCCGGGGGCGTACGCCGACCTCACCCTCCTGGACGCCCCGAGCCACGTACACCTGGCCTACCGGCCGGGCGTCCCGCTGGTCACCGGGGTGTGGCGGCGGGGCGTACAGGTGGTCTGAGACCACTGCTCAGACGCCGTACCTGTACTTCAGGTGACGCCAGAAGTCACGGAACATCCACTTGTCGAACTCCGTGATCTGCGCCGCGCTGCCCGCCTTCATCAGGAAGCAGCACTGGCCGGTCGGGCTCCAGTCGTAGAAGTCGTCGAGCCCGAACGTGTGGCCGACCTCGTGCAGGTAGATGTGGATGTTCTCCTGGTCCAGCGTGCCGGTGAAGTACTCCTGGCCGACCCGCTGGCCCCAGTCCCCGCCCGCGCCGCCCTGGAAGCCCTTCGTCAGCCACAGCGACTGGTCGTAGTGGCGGGCCGCGCCGCCCGGGCAGCGTGAGTAGTTGCCGTCCTGGTGGAAGAAGCGCCCGCAGTCCGGGGAGCACTGCGGGGAGCCGCCGCCGTCGAGGTTCCCGGCGTAGATGTCGACCGAGCTGTCGGTCCACTGGAGGGTCGAGCGGTTCTTCACGGCCCAACCGACGATGTTGACCGGCACGTTGGTGTACGGCCACGCGTTGTGCCCCGCCCCGTTCTCGACCATGGCCGCCATCCACTTGCCGAACTGCTTCTTCAGCGCCGCGTGGATCCGGTCGCGCAGGGCGGTGCTCACAGGCGCGTCCGACTCCCAGCGGACGCAGTAGTTGACGCTTCCCCGGTTGGCCATGACCTGGTCCCAGCCGTAGTTGCGGAAGCCGTAGAGGTCCGGGTAGGTCGACGAGACGTGGTTCCAGACCTCGTTGAGCGGCTGTACGAGGTTCGCGGGCGGGTTCCAGTCCTCGGCGGCGGCCCGCACCTGTGCCGTCGTCCCGGCGGGGGCGGCGAACGCGGCAGGCAGACCGGGGGCGGCGATCAGCGCGGCCAGCGAGGCCAGCACCGCCAACAGACGTGCGATGTGCTTGCGCATGGGTGAACTCCCTTTGTGGGGAACGGGATTCACCCCCGGGTCGCCGCCGGTCGCGTCCGGGGTTGCCCGCGCTGCCCTGGCGGCCGTTCACTCCCGCCCCGCGTCGCGGAGTGAAATCAGGCGGCGCCCGCCCGCCACCGCTGCCCGGTCCCGCCCGTCAGCGCCACGAACTTCACGCCGCCGTCGGCCGCCGGAACCAGCCCCGTCGCGAAGGCGATCGCCGGGCGGATCACCCCGTCGTCGTCCACGGTGAAGCGCAGGTTGTCGCCGTTGTCACTGTCCACCGACGCGCACTCCCAGATCCCGACGCCCCGGTCCACATCACCCCGGCTGTCCAGACACAGGTCCGTGTCGGCGGCCGACTGCAGGACCCCCAAGTCGGCGTCCACACGCCAGCGTTGGGTCTCGGCGGACGCGGAGCAGGGCGCCGTGAGAACATCCGTGCCCTTCTCCAGCACGCCGCCCCGGATGTCCAGACAGCGCCCCGAGGCGACGTTCACCACTTGGGCGTACGAGGCTCCCGGCGCCCGGAACGCAGGAGTGGGCGTAGGTGTGGGCTTGGGTGTGGGGGTCGGCTTCGGCGCCGGAGGTGAGGACGTCGGCGGTCGTGAAGTCGGCGACGGGGACGGGGATTTGGGGGCCGCCGATGAAGCGGGGGCCGTCACCTCGGGGCTGCTCGGCACGGTGGTGACCGGGAGCGTGTTCGACGCGCCCTGGGGGCTCGACGAGCCGTCGCCCGACGACAGCATCACGATCAGCAGCGGGACCAGCGTCACGCCCAGGACCACCGAGGCCAGCGCGAAGCGCCGACGGGACGGTGTCGGCGTCGGCATCGGCGGTGGCTGGGTCCAACTGGCCTCCGAGGCGGAGGCGTTGGTGCGGGTGACCGTCGGCGCGTCTCTCGCGTACGCCGTTCCGCACCACGGCAGCAGGCCCTCGCCCAGAGCCGTGCGCGGGCTGTCGCGCAGGGCCGCGAGTTCCTCGTAGGCCACCGAGCAGTGCGGGCAGATGACCATGTGGGAGTTCAGGTCCGTGCTGTGGCGGGGGTTGGCGGGGCGGACCGACTCCTCGATCAGCCGACGGAAGTCCTGGCAGCGCGGGTCGTCGGAGGCGGCCAGCCGGGACCGCAGACAGGCCTGGGCCAGGGCCTGGAGCGCCGAGTCCGTCTCGTACGCGACGTCCTCCTGCGTCAGGCCGAGGAGAGCGGCGGTCCGGTCCTCGGACTCGCGCTCCACGATGCCGTACCAGATGAGGCCCTGGGTGCGGGCCGGCAGCGACTGGAACGCGCTCAGCATGGGCGGGGGCGCGAACAGGTGCTCTCCGCCTGCCGTGTTCAGCGTGTTCAGGACGAGGAGCAGGCTCGGGTCGAGGCCCGCCGCACGTTCGTCCGTCGCCCAGCCGGCCGCCAGGTCGGCGGTGAGCAGCAGGAGTTGATGGCGCCACGGCACGTTCGGCTCGGTACCGCGTGCCGTGTCCCGGGCGGCCTTCGTGAACGCCTGGGCCGCCAACTGCCCCGCCGTGGAGTCGCTCGTCGTGCACAGCCGGGCATAGGCGAGGACGGGCGCGCGGTGGCGGGCGCGCAGTTCCTGCAACGCCAGGTACGCGGTGGGGGAGTTGGCGCGCAGCAGTTCGGTGAGGCGGGCGTCGGACGCGCCCGCGTACAGCCCGCTGTCGTCGATGTGCTGAGACATCCCGTCCGCCTCCTCGGATCCCCGTCCGTCCTGACGTACCAGCCAGTCTGAAGGCGGTGCCCGTGACGCAGGAGGCCTTTGGGAAAAGAGAGGAGGGGTTTCCGTGGGTAACCGGAAACCCCTCCCGAACGGACGCCCGTACTCGACCGCCGGCACGACTGCCGGTACTCGGCCATCAGCCCTCGATCGTCAGTCCCTTCCGCAGCCGGTGCAGCGTCCGCGACAGCAGCCGCGACACGTGCATCTGCGAGATGCCCAGCTCCTCGCCGATCTCCGACTGGGTCATGTTGGCGACGAACCGCAGCGAGAGGATCTGCCGGTCCCGGGGCGGGAGTTCGGCGATCAGCGGCTTCAACGACTCGACGTACTCGATGCCTTCGATGCCATGGTCCTCGTAACCGATGCGGTCCGCGAGCGCGCCCTCGGAGTCGTCCTCCTCGGGCTGGGCGTCAAGTGAGCTGGCGGTGTAGGCGTTCGATGCCGCCATGCCCTCCACGACCTCGTCCTTGGACAGGTCGAGGCGTTCGGCCAGCTCGCCCACGGTGGGGGCGCGGTCGAGCTGCTGGGCGAGTTCGTCGCCGGCCCGGGCCAGGTCGAGCCGGAGCTCCTGGAGCCTGCGCGGTACGCGCACCGACCACGACGTGTCGCGGAAGAAGCGCTTGATCTCGCCGACGATCGTCGGCATCGCGAAGGTCGGGAACTCCACGCCACGGCTCAGCTCGAAGCGGTCGATCGCCTTGATCAGGCCGATGGTGCCGACCTGGATGATGTCCTCCATGGGTTCGCTGCGCGAACGGAAGCGGGAGGCGGCGAACTTGACCAGGGCGAGGTTGAGTTCGACGAGGGTGTTACGGACGTACGCGTGGTCGTGTGTCCCTTCTTCGAGGGACTCCAGCCGCGCGAAGAGGGTCTTGGACAGGGCCCGTGCGTCGACCGCACCCACCTCGTCGAACGGCGGGATCTCGGGAAGCCCTTCCAGGGCGTCCGACACTCGGGGGTCCGGAATTCGAGGGTCCGTGTGTTCCGGAGGGGGTGTCGACGTCGCCGTCTGGGTATGCGATGCGTCGAGCCGGGGTGACATGGTGTCCTCCATGGTTCTCGGCATAAGGCTGCCGAAGCCGGTGCGTGTGCACGTGCGGTGTGCGGCGCCTCCAATGCCGGCCGTGTCGGGTACGTGTATCTAGCCCTACCCGGTTTCGCGAGCCCACCGCAAGTGCGTTCCCTTGCTATATGTCCGGATATGGGCGTTAGTTCGGGTGTCGGAGAGTGTGAGGAAGGCGTAGTGTTCGAGGACGTCAGCGGGCGCGAGTGGGCGCCGGCGAACAGCCACGACCTCGGGAGAGAGACGGCATGGACCGCGGGACGGTCGGCAGCGCACAGTCTGGCCGGCTTCTGGTCGAGGTACGGCGGGAGGGTTCCAGCGCCGTCGTGACTCCGGCGGGTGAGCTGGATCACCACACCGCCGATCTGTTGCGTGAGCCACTTGAGGACTGCCTCGCGAAGGGTCTCGCGCGGCTGGTCGTCGACTGTGCTCGGCTGGAGTTCTGCGACTCCACCGGCCTCAATGTGCTGCTCGGTGCCCGCCTGAAGGCGGAGGCCGCCGGCGGCGGGGTGCACCTGGCCGGAATGCAGCCGGTTGTCGCACGGGTGTTCGAGATCACGGGCGCGGACGCGGTGTTCACCGTGCACGAGTCGCTCGCCGACGCCCTCGCTGATCAACCTCCAGAGTCCTCCTAGCTTTCCCACGCGCTCCTTTCAGGGGGGTGTTCTGTCGGTTCCACCGGGCAGGAGTCATCCTGAATATGCACACAAGGACGTGCGTAAGGAACTGTGTGGAATGACGACCGTGTACGTGAACTGGTGAATCGGTGAGGTGAAGCGCTGATGAGCACCACCCGGCCCGACTCGCCGGGCTCTGCGGAGTCCCCGGAGTCCCCCGAGCCCAGCGGCGCTTCCGGGGGTCGCCAGACCCGCAGCCTGAGTTTCGACGGCGAGAGCGGTGTCGTTCCGCTCGCCCGTGACTTCGCCCGGCAGGCGCTGTACGCGTGGGGCTGGCTGCCCGCCGCGACCGCCGACCGGCGGGCCGCCGCCGAGGACGTCCTGCTCGTCGTCTCCGAACTCGTCACCAACGCCTGTCTGCACGCCGAGGGCCCGGACGAGATGTGGATCACCTGCGACAACAAGGTGATCCGGGTCGAGGTCGCCGACCGGGGCACGGGCCAGCCCGCCCCGCGCACCCCGCACAGAGCCGGGCGCCCGGGCGGCCACGGCATGTTCATCGTGCAGCGGCTGTGCCTGGACTGGGGGGTCGTACGGACCCCGGGCGTCGCGGGCAAGAAGGTGTGGGCGGAGCTGGGCGCTCCGGCGTAGTTCCCGCCGATGTGGCGGCAAAGCATCGCCGGGATCCGGTCGATTTTCCGCCGATCCGGCGTGCGCTGTGTCTTCCTTCTCCTGGTTCCCGGGCGTACCTTGACGGCCGATCCGCGATCTGATGTGCCGTCAGAAATGCTGACAGGACCGCCAGGAATGGGGGACGACGATGTCGTACCACCGGACATGCCGCCGCACGCACCCGAAACGAAGCGCCGCGCTCGCGTCCGTCGCGGCCCTGGCCGGATCGGCGGTGCTGCTGGCCGCCCCCGCCGCCCGCGCCGACGTCGTGGACGTCAACTACCAGTGCAAGACGCCGATCGGCGACAAGAGCGCGCTCTCGCCCATCGACATCAAGGCGGTGGAGAGCGACGGCGGCTACGAGGTCACGATGTCCTGGCAGAAGGGCGTCTCGTCCAGCCCGGTGGAACTGGGCAAGGGCGCGATGAACCCGAGCGCCACGATCAAACTGGGCGGCGCGGACAGCGGCACGCTGAACGTCAGCGGCCCCGCGAACGCCGAGGCGGTACCCGCCAACACCCCCATCAAGATCAGTGACTTGAGCGGCACGTACAAGCCGTCGAAGAACGGCAAGGTCACCTTCACGGCCGGCGTCCTCACCATCAAGGCCCTCGGTACGACCACCACGTGCACGCCCACCAACAACCCGGGCCCGTCCCTGACACTCGACGTCACGGGCGCCTCGGACGGCGGCAGCACGGGCGGCAGCACCGGAGGTACGAGCAGCACCGGCGGTTCGGACGGCGGCGCCGAACTCCCGCAGACCGGCCCCGAGGACTCGATGATCGCGCTGGGCACCCTCGGCGGCACGGTCCTGCTCGCGGGCGCGGCGGGCACGCTGTGGCTGACGCGCAGGAACCAGACGGCACGGGACAAGCAGGCAGTACGCCGCTGAGGCACGCCCAGTCGACCACGGGAGCCGCCGATGCGTGCCGTCCTCTGTCTCTCCTTCTGCCTCGTCGCCCCGCTGCTGTGGGCCTCGTCGTCCACGGCCACGGCCGACGAGAGGCAGGACGGCTGGTCCGCCGCGCCCCTGGGCACCGGCCGGCCGTACTTCTACGCCGAGGGCACCCCCGGAACGGTCCTCCAGGACACGCTCTCCGTCCGCAACCCGACGGACCGGGTCCTCAACGTACGTCTGTCCGGCGGCAGTTGGATCACGCTCGCCGCCCCCGAGGTCGACGTCCCGGCCCGCACCCGCGCCGACGTGCCCTTCACGGTGCGCATCCCCGACGGCACCCCTCCCGGCGACCGCACCGCCACGATCACCGCCCGCGCCTCGGGCCGGACCGCGACGGTTCGTGTCCAACTCCGGGTCGGGGGACCCCGGTTGCCCGCGCTGACCGTCGAGCACGTGCGGGTGCGCGGTGACCGTATCGCGTACGAGCTGGTCAACCGCGGCACCACCGACCTGACCCCGACGCTCACCGTCCGCGCGGACGGTGTCCTCGGCCCCCTCCTCGACCGGCCGCCACGCACCCTCCCCGTACGTCTGCCCCCGGGCCGGCGTCTCGCCCTCACCGAACCCTGGCCCGGGCGCCCCGAGTTCGACGCGGTCGACGTACGCCTGACGGTCACGGCGGCGGACGGGACGGTACGCGCCGAGGCGGGCACGTCGGCACGGTTCGTGCCGTGGGGCGGGGTGGTCGGAGGCGTGGGGGTGCTGGTGGCGGGGGGCGCCCTGCTGGCCGTACGACGGCTCGGGCGCCGTAGGAGCGACGGACGGCCGGGCGGACGTGCGGAGTTGGCGGAGGAGCTGACGGGGGCGATGACGTGAAGCGGCGGATTCCCGCACTGGTCGCGGCGGCGCTGGCGCTCGCCTTCCTGTTCCCCCTGTCGCTGCTGCCCACGACCGCTGCGGCAGCCGACGGGCCGACCGTCAAGGTCTCCAAGGCGCAGGCGGGGACCGGGGGTTCGATCATCGTGACCGGGACCGGCTGGCGGCCCAGGACGCTGCTGATGATGCTGATCTGCGGCCGGTCCGAGCCGGCCCGGGGAGTGATCGGCGGCACCAACTCCTGTGCCAACGCGGACGGAAGAGCCGTCACCACGGACACGCAGGGGGCCTTCAGCCAGAGTCTGCCGGTGGTCGAACCGCCGGTGCCGTGCCCCTGCGTGGTGCATGTGGCGACGGTGACCGGCTCGGCCGACGCGGCGGCCGACGCGGTGTTCAAGGTGGCGGGCCACCCGGTCGAGCCGCTGCCCGAATCGGACGGCACCGGACGTCTTTCGGTCCTCACGGACCCCCGGCTCGACGGTTCGAGCGGACTGCTGACCTGGTTCGGGGCGCCGCCCACCCGCACCCTCGTCCTCACCCTCGGCAACCTCGGTACGGCGGCCGTCAAGGACCCGGTCTTCCAGGTCGGCACCTCCCACGGGGTGTTCGCCCCGCAGTGGGACGAGCAGCAGTGGCAGGGCACGATCCAGCCCGGCCGGAAGGCACGCGTCGAGCTGCCGGTCGCTCTGGCGGGCGGGGCGCACGGCGACTACTCGGTCTCGCTGAAGTACGACGGCAAGGTGCTCGCCGAGCAGCCCTGGGGCGTGGGCCGGCCATGGGGCGTGAGCCTGTTCTGGGTCCTGGCCGGAGTCGTCGTACCGGCGGCGCTGTTCCGCGTCGGGATGGCGGTGGTGGACCGGGTACGGCCACGCGGGCCGGGCGGACAGCACGCGGTACGTCATGGCCGGGGGCCGCGAAGGCTTCGGCTGCCCGAACTGACCCTGCGTATGCCGAAGGTGGGCGAGCGGGACAGCAACTCCCCACCCGTGGGCGCCTCTTCGACCCTGCCGTGGTTCACCCCGGACGCGGACCCCGGCGCGGTCCCGGACCCGCGCACGGATGCGGACGCGGATGAGGACGCGGACACGCACCTGAATCTCGACGACCTCGACAACCTCGACGATCTCGACCCGGGCACGGACGAGGGCACTCCGGCGACGAACGCGATGAACACGACGAACTCGAAGGGGAACACGTGAGAACGCAACGGAGACGGAGCGCGGGTGCGGCAGGGGCCCTGTTGCTGCTCGGCGGAGCGGGCGGTGTCCTGCTGGGCATGGCCGCGGCGGGGCCCGCCCAGGCGGCCGAGGTGTCGTACGCGACCAGGTGCGTGCCGCCGGCGGCCTCCGGCCTGGACCCCGTCAACGGCACCACGAAGGTGGAGATCACCGCGCCCGCGACGGCGAAGGTGGGCGACGAGGTGGACGTGGTCTGGAAGTTCACCCAGGCCGCGTCCAAGAACCCCGACCTGATCGACCTCCCCGCCAACTCGGTCCAGCCGAGCGGGGTGTTGAAGGCGGGCGGTGCGCAGAGCGCCGACGTCGCGATGGTGGGCCCGCGCGAGAACCCGGCGATCCCCAAGGGCGGGGCGATGGTCCTGTCCGACATGAAGGGCAAGGTGAAACTGACGACGGCGGGAGACGTGACGTTGACGCCGGACGCCTACACGATCAACGCCTTCGGGACGGACACGAAGTGCGCGCCGACGGAGACGGTCCAGCCGTCGGTGACGATCAAAGTGACGGCGGGGGAAGGCAGTTCACCGACCCCGACCCCGACGACATCGACGACACCCTCGTCCTCACCCACGCCGACCGACTCCGAGTCCCCGAGCCCCAGCCCGACCGACTCGGCCGAGGAGAGCGAGTCGCCGAGCGGCTCGGCGAGCCCGACGGACGACGGTCAGACGGACTTCACCGGGAAACTCGTGCAGGTCCCGTACAAGTGCGTCACGCCCATCGGCGACAAGGACGTGACCTCCCCCATCCAGATCAACGCCAAGAAGAACGGCGGGAGTTACGACCTCACGGTCCAGTTCAAGGGCTCGGTGATGGACAGTCCGGCGGACCTCCCGGCGGACTCGGTGAAGCCGTCCATGGAGGTCGTCCTGGGTGGGTCCGACACGGGCACGGTCCATGTCGAGGGCCCGGCCAACACGGAGCCGATCAAGACCGGCGACGCGATGACGATCTCCGACATGACGGGCACCTACAAGCCGGGCGCGACCGGTGAATCGACCCTGTCCCCAGGCGTGTTGACGGTGAACGCCCTCGGCACGACGACCACCTGCACCCCGACCCAGAACATGGTCTCCCTGACCCTGGACACGGAGGAACAGGCGAGCGGAGCGTCCGGCGGCTCGTCGACGTCGGGCGGCACGACGTCCGGCTCCGGCGGTACGTCGACCAGCGGCGGCCTCGCGAACACGGGCGCCGAGAACAACGGCGCCCTGAAGGCGCTCGGGCTGGTGGCCGGTACGGCGGTACTGTTGGGCGTGGCGGTGTTCACGTTCATGCCGGGGCGCCGGCGCCTGCGCTGACCGGCGGCGACGTCAGGACCCCGCTCCGGAGCATGTCACCGGGCGGGGTCCAGCCGGAGGGGTGGACCCCGCCCGGCGCGGTGTCAGGGCGCGCACTCCCGCACATGCCGGCCATGCTCGCTCAACTCCCGTTCACAGTCACCGACTTCACCCGTACGCCCGGCCTCCCGTGCCGCGTCCCGCTGAGCGGCCAGCGCCTCGCACACGTCGCAGGGCGCCACCTCCGCCCCGGCGGGCACCGGCGTCATGCCGACCACCTGGCGAGCGCTGCTTCCAGCGACCGCAGGACCTCGCGGGTGGGCGCGGCCCAGGCGCCGGGCGCGGGAACGGACGTGGGGACGGGGGCGACGCGGTGGGCGGCGGTGGCAGGAACGCGGCGGGGGAGCAGGGGGAGGGTGGTCGTCGTCATGCGGGTTCACTCCTCGGGTGGGCGGTACCGGCGAATGCCTGGGCCACGAGCATGACGCCTGAACCGGGCGAAAACGTCGCGGACAGGGCCGGGTTGACACGTTCGGCGGGGGGCGCATTTCCGGACGCCCTCGCCCGCCGACCGACGTACGGCCAGAACGGCCGGGGCCGCCGCGCCCGTCCGGACACGGCGGCCCCGGCCGCGTACAGCAACCGCTACAACCAACCGACGAACACCGTCAGTTGACCCTTAGGTAACGCTGCCCATCAGCTGCTAGTTGACGCTGCCCATGAGCTGCTTGACCTTGCCGCGGTACGACCACACCGCCGCGCCCGCGACCACCGCGAGCACCGCCTCCAGGGCCACCACGCCCATGCGGTCGAGGTTGACGCCCGCGACCGAGAGCAGGCCTGTCGTCGCGTCGCCCGCCGTGACCGCCAGGAACCAGACGCCCATCATCTGGGAGGCGTACTTCGCCGGGGCCATCTTCGTCGTGACCGACAGGCCGACCGGGGAGAGGGTCAGCTCGCCGACCGTCTGGACGAAGTAGATCGCCACGATCCACATCGCCGCCGCCTTGTGACCGTCCCCGGCGATCGACAGCGGCGCCAGGAAGAGGAAGAACGAGGCGCCGACCAGGACCAGGCCCGACGCGAACTTCACGATCGTGCTCGGTTCCTTGCCCATCCGGTTCAGCGCCAGCCAGAACCAGGCGAAGACCGGGGCCAGCGCCATGATCAGCACCGGGTTCACCGACTGGTACCAGGAGACCGGGAACTCCCAGCCGAGGACGGTGTTCTCGGCCTTGCCGTCGGCGAAGATCGACAGGGTCGTGGCGCCCTGGTCGTAGATCATCCAGAACACGGCGGCGGCGACGAAGAACCAGATGTACGCCGACATCGACGACTGCTCGGCCCTGTTCAGGTCCTTGTCGCGCTTGATGCGGGCCAGCACGACCACCGGGACGATCAGGCCGAGCAGGATCAGCGGGACCATGACCCAGTTCAGCGTGTAGTGGCCGGAGAAGCCGACGAACGCGTAGAACACGGCCGCGATGCCCGCCCAGACCGCCGCCTTGCGCAGCGTCGCGGACTTCTCCGCGGCGGACAGCGGGGTCGGGACGACGCTGGAGCGCGCGTCCAGGTGACGGCTGCCCAGCAGGAACTGGGCGAGGCCGAGGGCCATGCCGAGCGCGGCGAGGGCGAAGCCCAGGTGCCAGTTGACCTTCTCGCCGATCGTGCCGATCACCAGCGGCGCGGCGAACGCGCCCGCGTTGATGCCCATGTAGAAGACGGTGAAGCCGCCGTCACGGCGCGGGTCGTCCGGGCCGTCGTACAGATGGCCGACCATGGTGGAGATGTTGGCCTTCAGCAGACCCGAGCCGATCGCGACGAGTCCGAGGCCCGCGTAGAAGGTGCCCGCCGTGGGCAGGGCCAGCGTCAGATGGCCGAGCATGATGATGCCGCCGGCCACGGCGACGGTCTTGCGGGGGCCCCAGACCCGGTCGCCGAACCAGCCGCCCGGCAGGGCGAGCAGATAGACGAGCGAGACGTAGACGGAGCCGATCGCGGTCGCGGCCGTCGCACTGAGGTGCAGGCCGCTCGGGGCGATCAGGTACAGGGGGAGCAGTGCCCGCATGCCGTAGTAGGAGAACCTCTCCCACATCTCGGTCATGAAGAGCGTGGCCAGTCCGCGGGGGTGGCCGAAGAAGGACCGTTCGAAACCGGGGGTACCCGAGGTAAGGGATTCCTTCGTCAGGCTGGACGCCATGGGTCGTTCCTTGCTGGTCGGGACGCACAAAAAAGACCTTCGGCAGAAAATTCGCCAAAGGTCCCCAGGTGCCGTTAAGAGCAGCTGTCACCATACGGCAGTTCACTGTGGCAAATGGAAGGACTTGAGACGCGGATCACAGGTGATGGGTGATTTCCAGCCACTTATTCGAAGGTAAGAGACAGGATCTCATCACAGAGACACAGGTCCGCGCGGCGGTGTCCGGCGTTCACCGGCCGCTTCGCGCGAGGTGATCTCGTCCTGGCGTCCGAAGGTAAGAATCAAGAACGCCTGGTCACACCCCAGACGGTGTCCAGGGCGGTCTACCATCAGTTCATGACCCGTGTACTGCTCGCTGAGGACGACGCGTCCATCTCGGAGCCGCTGGCCCGCGCCCTGCGCCGGGAAGGTTACGAGGTCGAGGTCCGCGAGGACGGCCCGACCGCGCTCGACGCCGGCATCCAGGGCGGTATCGACCTGGTCGTACTCGACCTGGGACTGCCCGGCATGGACGGCCTCGAAGTGGCCCGCCGGCTGCGTGCCGAGGGACTGACCGTCCCGATCCTCATCCTGACCGCGCGCGCCGACGAGGTGGACACCGTCGTCGGCCTCGACGCGGGCGCCGACGACTACGTCACCAAGCCCTTCCGGCTCGCCGAACTGCTCGCCCGTGTCCGGGCCCTGCTGCGGCGCGGCGCCGCCGAGCCGCAGCAGCCGCCCGCCACGCACGGCGTGCGGATCGACGTCGAGTCGCACCGGGCGTGGATGGGCGAGGAGGAGCTGCAGCTGACGGCGAAGGAGTTCGATCTGCTGCGGGTGCTGGTGCGGGACGCTGGGCGGGTCGTGACCCGCGACCAGCTGATGCGTGAGGTGTGGGACACGACGTGGTGGTCGTCGACCAAGACGCTCGACATGCATATCTCGTGGCTGCGGAAGAAGCTCGGTGACGATGCGGCGAATCCTCGGTACATCGCTACTGTCCGGGGCGTCGGTTTCCGGTTCGAGAAGAGTTAGCCGACTACGCGCGTAACGTCCTGGCGGCTTGTGCGTCGTGCGCGGCTGCCGGCCGGTGGGGGCTTGTCGCGCAGTTCCCCGCGCCCCTGGAACGCCCCTGACGGGGCTGCTCCAGGGCGCACGCCATCGGCCCGGAGGGCACCTTGCGTCGTCGTCTCATCCAATCCACCCTCGCCGTTGTCCTCGTCGTGATTGCCGTGTTCGGGGTGTCTCTCGTCATCGTCGAGACGCGGACGATCAGTGCCAGTGCGCAGGAGCGGGTGGATTCCGAGGCTGTGCGGCTGGCCAGCATTGTGGACAGTCGGATCCTCGGGGACGAGCAGATCAACTCCAAGGTGCTCGGCGGCCTGGTCACCGGGGACCGGTACGCCGTGGTGCGTATTCCCGGGCGGGCGGCGATCGAGGTCGGGGACAAGCCCGTAGGGGACGTCATCTCGGCCGAGGAGGACGGCGAGGAGGGTGAGACCGTCCGGGTCGAGGAACCCCGCTCCTCCGTGACCCGCGAGGTCGGCCGCACCCTGCTGATCATCGGCGCCGTCGCGCTGCTCGCCGTCATCGCCGCCGTCCTGCTCGCCGTACGGCAGGCGAACCGGCTGGCCTCGCCGCTCACCGACCTCGCCGAGACCGCCGAACGCCTCGGCTCGGGCGACCCGCGCCCCCGGCACAAGCGGTACGGCGTCCCGGAGCTGGACCGGGTCGCGGATGTGCTGGACGGCTCGGCGGAACGTATCGCCCGGATGCTCACCGCTGAACGCCGGCTGGCGGCCGACGCCTCGCACCAGCTGCGTACGCCCCTCACAGCGCTCTCCATGCGCCTGGAGGAGATCACCCTCACCGACGACCCGGACACGGTGAAGGAGGAGGCCACGATCGCGCTGACGCAGGTCGAACGCCTCACGGACGTAGTCGAACGGCTCCTGACCAACGCCCGCGACCCGCGCACCGGCTCCGCCGTCTCCTTCGACCTCGACGAGGTCATCCAGCAGCAGCTCGCCGAGTGGCGCCCCGCCTACCGCAGCGCGGGCCGGGCCATAGTCAGCTCGGGCAAGCGGCACCTTCAGGCGGTGGGCACACCGGGCGCGGTCGCCCAGGTACTGGCCGCCCTGATCGAGAACTCCCTCATGCACGGCGGCGGCACGGTCGCCCTGCGCACCCGTGTCATCGGCAACCAGGCCGTGATCGAGGTCACAGACGAGGGCCCCGGCGTCCCGGCCGACCTAGGCGCCCGGATCTTCGAGCGCGCCATCAGCGGCCGCAACTCCACAGGCATCGGCCTAGCGGTAGCCCGCGACCTGGCAGAAGCCGACGCAGGCCGCCTGGAACTACTCCAACAACAGCCCCCGGTCTTCGGCCTCTTCCTGTCCAGAACCCCCCTGAAAAAGCCCCAGGACGGCGAGGAAGAACGCACGGTCAGGTAGACGCCCCAAAGGGGCGCGGGGAACTGCGCGACCAGCCACGACGGCGCCGCACCGAACCAAACCCCTCAACCCACCCGCTGCGGTCCTTAGGGGTGCGAGGAACTGCGCGACCAGCCACAACGCCGCCGCACCGAACCAAACCCCTCAACCCACCCGCTGCCGCTGACCCCGCCGCCCAGGAATCGCCCCACCCTCGGGGAGCTCCTCCAAGAACGCCTCCGCACTGGCCACAGCCTCCCGCGCCGGCAGCGCACGGAACACCCACGTCCGGTACGACCAGAACCGGAACAACGTCGCGACCCCGATCCCCACGAACTTGAACACGTTGCTCTGCAGCGGACTGTCCAGCCCGAAGCCGTACGTCGCCGCGTACAGCACCCCGTTCTCGATGACCAACCCCACCGCACTGAACAGCAGGAACAGCGTCAGTTCCTTCGTACGACCGCTCTTGTCCCGGTCCCGGTAGGTGAAGTACCGGAAGCCGATGTAGTTCGTGCAGATAGCCACCACCGTGGCGACCACACTCGCCCGGACCACCTGGAGGTCGGTCGTGTGGCGGACCAGGTTGAACACGAGCAGGTTGACGAGAAGCCCCGCCGTGCCCACCGCCCCGAACTTCGCGACCTCGGCCGCGAACTGGTCGAAGCGGCGTCGTACGGCGCCCGGGGGCGTCGTACGACGCCCGTCGGAACCACGTTTGGAACCACGTTCCATGGTCTGTCGGCCCCCGTCTGTGGGATCGCCCTGTGGGATTTCGTCAACCCAGCCATGCTAACCACCCCCTCTGGGGCTCGCCTGTGTGTACGGGGTCACAGGCGTGTAATCAGGCCGCGGCGGCCGGGCCGATACTCTTGGAGGGTGACGTTCCCGGTAGTCGGCATGGTCGGCGGGGGGCAGCTCGCTCGTATGACACACGAGGCGGGCATCCCGCTCGGCATCAGGTTCAAGCTCCTCAGTGACACCCCGCAGGACTCCGCTGCGCAGGTCGTCGGCGATGTCGTCATCGGCGACTACCGCGACCTGGAGACACTGCGGGCGTTCGCGCAGGGCTGCGATGTGATCACTTTCGATCACGAGCACGTCCCGACCGAGCATCTTCGGGCCCTGGAGGCGGACGGTATCCCCGTCCGCCCCGGCCCCGACGCGCTCGTGCACGCCCAGGACAAGGGCGTGATGCGGGCGAAGCTCGTCGAGATCGGGGTGCCGTGCCCACGGCACCGGATCGTGACGGACCCCGCAGACGTCGTCGCCTTCGCGGCCGAGAGTGGGGGAGGCTTCCCGGTCGTCCTCAAGACGGTCCGCGGCGGATACGACGGCAAGGGCGTGTGGATCGTCCGGTCCGAGGCGGACGCGGCCGACCCCTTCCGGGCCGGCGTCCCGGTCCTGGCCGAGGAGAAGGTCGACTTCGTACGGGAACTCGCGGCGAACGTCGTCCGCTCCCCGCACGGTCAGGCGGTCGCGTACCCGGTCGTCGAGTCGCAGCAGGTCGACGGCGTGTGCGACACCGTCATCGCGCCGGCGCCCGGCATAGACGAGGAGCTGGCCCTCCAGGCCGGGGAACTGGCCCTGCGCATCGCCAAGGAACTCGGCGTGGTCGGCCATCTGGCGGTCGAGCTGTTCGAGACCCAGGACGGCCGCATCCTCGTCAACGAACTGGCGATGCGCCCGCACAACTCGGGCCACTGGACCCAGGACGGCGCGATCACCAGCCAGTTCGCCAACCACGTCCGCGCGGTCCTCGACCTCCCGCTCGGCGACCCGCGCCCGCGCGCCAAGTGGACGGTCATGGCGAACGTGCTGGGCGGCGACTACCCCGACATGTACTCCGCGTACCTGCACTGCATGGCCCGCGACCCCCAGCTGAAGATCCACATGTACGGCAAGGACGTGAAGCCCGGCCGCAAGGTGGGCCACGTCAACACCTACGGCGACAACCTCGACGACGTGCTGGAGCGCGCCCGTCACGCAGCCGGCTACCTGAGAGGCACGATCACCGAATGAGCCCCGTTGCAGACCCCGGTGCGGGCCCCGTCGTGGGCATCGTCATGGGTTCGGACTCCGACTGGCCCGTCATGGAGGCCGCCGCCCAGGCCCTGGACGAGTTCGAGATCGCGTACGAGGTCGACGTCCTCTCCGCGCACCGCATGCCGCACGAGATGATCGCGTACGGCGAGCAGGCCGCCGAGCGCGGCCTCAAGGCGATCATCGCGGGTGCGGGCGGCGCGGCCCACCTGCCCGGCATGCTCGCGTCGGTGACCCCGCTCCCGGTGATCGGCGTCCCGGTTCCCCTCAAGTACCTCGACGGCATGGACTCGTTGCTGTCGATCGTGCAGATGCCGGCGGGTGTGCCCGTCGCGACGGTCTCGGTCGGAGGCGCCCGCAACGCGGGCCTGCTCGCGGCCCGCATCCTCGCCTCGCACGACGAGGAACTCCTCGGCCGGATGCGGGAGTTCCAGCAGGAGCTGAACGACCAGGCAACCGAGAAGGGCAAGCGGCTGCGCGCCAAGGTCGAGAGCGGCGCGGGCAACGGCGGCGGCTTCGGCTTCGGGAAGTGACGTCCGTGACCTCCCTGGAGGAAGCCCGGGAACTGCTGCGGGAGTTCCCGGTCGTCGACGGCCACAACGACCTCCCGTGGGCGCTGCGCGAACAGGTCCGCTACGACCTCGACGCCCGCGACATCGCCACCGCCCAGAACGCCCACCTGCACACCGACCTCCCGCGCCTTCGCGAGGGCGGGGTCGGCGCGCAGTACTGGTCGGTGTACGTCCGCTCGGACCTGCCGGACGCGGTGCCCGCGACCCTCGAACAGATCGACTGCGTACGTCAGTTGATCGCGCGGTACGGGAACGAGCTGCGGCCCGCTCTGACGGCCGCCGACATGGAGGCGGGCCGCCGTGAAGGCCGTATCGCCTCCCTCATGGGCGCGGAGGGCGGTCACTCGATCGCCAACTCCCTCGGCACCCTGCGGCAGTTGTACGAGCTGGGCGTGCGCTATATGACCCTCACCCACAACGACAACGTGGCGTGGGCGGACTCGGCGACCGACGAGCCGGGCGTCGGCGGTCTGTCGGAGTTCGGCCGCGAGGTGGTCCGGGAGATGAACCGCCTCGGCATGCTGGTCGACCTCTCGCACGTCGCCGCTACGACGATGCGGCACGCGCTGGACACGTCGGTCGCGCCGGTGATCTTCTCCCACTCCTCCTCGCGCGCGGTGTGCGACCACCCGCGCAACATCCCGGACGACGTACTGGAACGCCTGCCCGTCAACGGCGGGATGGCCATGGTGACCTTCGTACCGAAGTTCGTCCTCCAGGCCGCCGTCGACTGGACGGCCGCCGCGGACGACAACATGCGCGCCCACGGCTTCCACCACCTCGCCACGACCCCCGAGGCGATGAAGATCCACCAAGCCTTCGAGGAGCGGAACCCCCGCCCGATCGCCACGGTCTCGACGGTCGCCGACCACCTGGACCACATGCGCGAGGTGGCCGGAATCGACCATCTGGGCATCGGCGGCGACTACGACGGCACGGCGTTCACCCCGGACGGACTGAACGACGTCTCCGGCTACCCGAACCTCATCGCGGAACTCCTCGACCGGCGCTGGTCGAAGAGCGATCTTGCCAAGCTGACCTGGGGGAACGCGGTACGGGTGCTGGGGGCGGCGGAGGATGTGGCACGGGAGGTGCGGGAGAGGCGGGGGCCGTCCAACGCCACGTTGGAGGGGCTGGACGGCTGAGGGGTGGTCCAACCCCTCAGAACGCGCCAGAGAGACGACTGTCTGTTGAACCGTGGCCACAACGGGTAAAGAACCGTAGGCGCGTTCAGCGTTTCTCGGAGCGGGGCGAGAGTTGGAGGGGGCGGCGTTGGCTGGGGATCGGGGTGCCGTCGTCTGGCGGAAGAGCAGCTACAGCGCTAACCCGGAGCCGAACTGCTGCGAGGTTGCCGTGCTCCCTGGGGTGGTGCGGGTGCGTGATTCGAAACGACCGGACAGCACGTCAGTGAGCTTTACAGCGGATACCTGGAGAGCGGCGATAGCGTTGTTCCTCGCCCAGGACACCGCAGACGGGGACCACATGTGACGTGCGGGTGAAGCAGACCGAGTACGGGATGTGAGATGAGCGGCGAACGCCGACAGCAGACGGTGACCAGGTATCACGGGCTGGCCGGGTACTGCGTGGTGACCGGTGTGCTCGCCATGGCTGCCGGGGCGGGCGTCTCACTGCTGGGCGGAAGTCCGTGGATGCGGCTCGTGATGTGGCTGGCGGTGCTGCTCGCGGTGTCCGCGGCGGCGGGCTGGTGGTGGGTGCGCTCACCGGCTACGGCCCGCCACTGGACGGTGGATCTTCTGGTCCGTCCGGCAGCGAGGAACATACCGTCTCGAAGGTCATGACGAACGCCCAGATCGTGAGCGGCCCACCGCCGAAGGCGACAATCAGACAGAACCAGGGCGGTACGCCCATCCCGATGCCGGCGAAGGCCACCAGAGTGAGAGTGGCGGAGGAGAACACGACCAGGGCGGCGAGGTTGCGCAGGAGTCTGATCGTGTCGTCAACGTCGGCCCGCCCGCGTCCGCGCTGGGGACCGGACGAACGGGCAGGCCTTTCGTCGGCAGTGGCTCCCGACTCCAGGAAGATGTTGTAACTGGGCCCGGGGCGGCGAGAGCGGCCGGGATCCAACTCCGGTCCCTTGCACTCGTCGTCGCTGGTCATGGTGTCCCCCGGGCCTAAGCGCACACTGACTGGATGTCAGGAGCGGTGGATGTTTTCGATCAGATCGTCGAAGAGCGCCATCGTGTCCTCCTCGGTGAGTGCCTTGTTCTGCAGATCCTCGAAGCACTCCTGGTAGCGGGCGACCAGTTCCCTGTCGTCCCTGTTGGTGAGCGTGCCGCCGGGGCCGGCGACATACACGACGTCCTCGTCGTCGCGGAAGCCCAGAAGGGTGAAGCTGCTGTCCAGGCTGGCGTGCGCGCCGGCGGTGAGGGGCAGGGTTCGCAGGATGGCGCGCTGATCGGTGACGAGGCTCTTGAGGAAGGCCAGTTGGCGCCGCATGGTCGCCGGGCCGCCGATCTGGCGGCGCAGGGCGGCCTCGTCCAGGATCATCTCGACTCGGGGGCCGTCCTCCTGGAGGGCCCTCTCCTGCCGGGCCAGCCGCAGGTCGATGAGTTGCCTGGCCTTGGCGACGGGCTCACCGACCTCGAAGAGGGCGCTGATGTAGTCCGAGATCTGCAACTGGCCCGGAATGAGACTCGGGTGGTATCCCCGGATGACGTTCGCCGCGCTTTCGTAGCCCAGATATTGGTTGAACGGCTGGCTGATGACGTCGTTGTACGCGGACCACCAGGACTGCCCCTTGCTGCCTCTGGCCGCCTCCTCCAGGTCCGCGACCACCGCGGGGTCATCCACGCCGTACTCGAGGAGCATCGCGCGCAGGTCCGTGACGGACAGACTGACCGTGCCCGCCTCGATGCGGATCAGCTTGGACAGCGACCACTCGAGCGCGTCGGCCGCGTCGCGCTGCGTCAGACCGCGTTTGTCGCGGGCTGTCTTCAGCGCCAGTCGCAGCTTGCGGCGATTGAGACTCGGGTCCACGGCCGTGGGCATGATGCTCCCTAAGAATTTTGACAGCGGCGTTTAGGCACCTGTCGTGCCGAACCTTTCATCGTTGGTAGGTCGACTAGCGTTACGTCAACCAGCGCACTTCGAATCGGCGTCACTCAGATGGATGTAAGCTTGCCGCTGCCATTCTTAATGGGCGTACCCAAACGACACCTGTCTAATCGACGGGAGCTGTTGGCGACTGCCGAAGTTGTGCAGGTCACATGGAGGCCAGCGACGGGTGTGGCGTGTGGTGCGAGTGAGGCAGGTGTGGCGTGGACCGAAGCGAGCGCTGGTCCCGGCGTACCCCCGAACGCCCCGCCCACCAGGAAGCCCCCTCGCCCCCGTGCGACGGTGACCGTATTGCGATCACGAGGTAGATCACGACGTACGGAGCCCGTCATGGCCGACCTACAGGACGAACTGCAAGCCACAGCCGAGGTCGGGGACCTCGACCCGCGTCTTCCCCCGCCCGTCCCCTTGCCGGAGCCCGACGACGACACAGCGGCGGAGGCCGGCTTCCGGCCCGTCTCCGACCCGGACGCCGACCCCCTCGACCGCGCCCACACCATCCTCGCCGCGCACCCCGTCGCCGACGGCTACAGCGGGCTGCCCTGGGCGCTCAGGCACCTGCCCTGGTACGACCTGGAGCTGGGGGAGAGCACCGTGGACACCGATGTGCCCCGGATGCGGCGCGGCCATGTGGGCGCGCTGTTCTGGGCGCTGCACCTGCCGGAGGGGCTCACCGGCGACCGGGCCGTCGGCGCCACCCTGGAGCAGCTGGACCTGGTGAAGACGGTGGCCCGGAGCCACCCCGAGGGGCTACGGCTCGCGGGCACCGCGGGACAGGTCACCGACGCCCGCAACTGCGGCCGGGTCGCCGTCGTGCTCGGGCCCGCCTCGGCCGCCGCCCTCGACGACTCGCTCGGCATCCTGCGCGTCCTGCACTCCCTGGGCCTGCGCGTGCTCACCCTCGCCGGTACGTCCTGGGCGAGCGAGGCCGGGCTCACCCGGTTCGGCGAGGAGGTGGTCCGCGAGATGAACCGGCTCGGCGTGCTGGCCGACCTCTCGGGCGCCTCCGCGGCCACCATCCACCGCGCCGTCAGGATCTCCAAGGCGCCGGCCCTGTGCACCCGCTCCGCCGCCCGCGCCCTGCGCCCCCACCCCGCCAACCTGCCCGACGAGGCGCTCGCCGAGCTGGGCGCGGCCGGGGGCCTGTGCCTGGTGCCGCTGACGGCCGAGCAGACCGGACCGTCCGTCCGTGACGTGGCCGACCATCTCGACCACGTCCGTGCGGTCGCGGGCCCGGAGTGCGTCGGCCTGTCCGGCACGTACGACTCCGGCAGCGCCCACCCGCAGGAACTCGGCGACGCCTCCTGCTACCCGAACCTGATCGCCGAACTCCTGCGCCGCGGCTGGACCGAGCCCGACCTGGCCCTCCTCACCTGGGGAAACGTCCAACGCGTCCTGCGCAACGCCGACTTCACGGCCAAGGCGGCCCAGCAGCGCCGGGAGCCGTCGACGGCACGGATCGCGGAACTGGACGGCTGACCCGCCTCGGCGGCCTACGGGCTCAGGGGCGCTCGATCCGGCAGAGGCAGAACGGATGCCCTGCCGGATCGGCGTACACCCTGAAGTCCCGCTGCCCGTCCTGGTCGTCCAGGTCCAGCGGGCGGGCGCCCAGCGCCAGGACCGCCTCCTGTGCCGCGTCCAGCTCCGCCCGGGTGGACCCGGCGTCCAGGTCGAGATGGAACTGCTGGGAGCTGTGGTCGGCCCGCGGCCACTCGGGCGGGGAGTACCCGGGCGCCCGCTGGAAGGCCAGCCGCGGCCCGCCGGGGACGTGCAGTACGACCCACTCCGGGTCCTCGTCCGCGGGCGTACCGCCGACGACATCCGCGTAGAAACGGGCCAGCGCCCGCGGGTCCGGGCAGTCGACGACGACGGTACGGAAACGGGCCACGGGTGTCCGGGCTGTCATGGGCTCCTCCGGTCCTTACGCCTCTTTACGTCTGTTCGGCTGTTCAGCTCACGCAGAGGCAGAACGGGTGCCCCGCCGGGTCCGCGTAGACACGGAAGGAGCGGGCCCGGTCCTCCGTCTCCAGCGGCTTCGCGCCCAGCGCGAGCACCTCCCGCTCGGCCGTGTCCAGGTCGGCCACGGTCACGTCCAGATGGAACTGCTGCGAGGCGTCGGGCGACGGCCACTTCGGCGGTACGTGGCCGGGGGCGGCCTGGAAGGCCAGCGTCGGCCCGTCAGGGAGCCGCAGGTCGATCCAGTCCTCCTCGACCTCGGGCGTGCCGCCCAGCAGCGCGGAGTAGAACGCGGCGAGTGCACCGGGGTCGGGACAGTCCAGGACGACGGCGCCGAACTTGGCGATGGGCATGACTTCCTCCGTTGGTTGCCTTCTCTGTTACCTGTTGATGCTGCTCATCAGGTAACGGTCACACGCTAGCGGTTACCGCATGCCCATGCCTAGGAGGTAACGTCACCTGTGTGAGTGAGAACGCGTCCGCGCCCGGGGGACTGGCCCTCGTGGAGGCCCTGGTGAACACCCGGGGCCTGGAAACGGGCTGGGACGGGCTGGACACCGTCGCGGGGCGTGTCGCCTTCGGTATCGAGGGGATCGGTGAGCCGGAACTGGCGGTCGTGAAGGAGCTGCGGGAGTCCCTGCGGGCCGTCTGCCTGGCCCACGCCGGACATCCACCGCACGACACCGTCACGCCCCTGGGTCAACTGCTCTCCCGCGCACCGCTGTTGGTCACCGTCGACGACCAGGACGGCTCGGCCCGGCTCGCCGCCGCCGACGAGGGCCCGCTGCTCTCCCGCGTCGCGGCGGCCGTCGCGGAGGCGCTCACCGACGGCACCTGGCTGCGCCTCAAGGCCTGCGAACTCCCCGAGTGCCACTGGGCGTACTACGACCGCAGCCCCGCCGGGAGGCGCCGCTGGTGCTCCATGTCGGTGTGCGGGGCGCGCGCGAAGATGCGGCGGTATCGCGCGAAGTAGGCTTCTGGGCGCAGGAGTTCGATCGCGACGGCGATCACGCGGCGACGGAACGGAGCCCCCTGTCATGCCGAAGCCTGGTAACCCTGATCCCCGTGACGTTCTCGTCCGCTATCAGCAGGCGATGCTCGACTGGTCCGCGGACGACCTGGCCGACCTGTACGCGGTCGACGCCGTCCATGAGTTCCCGTTCCTCTTCCCCGGCATGCCCGAGCGCTACCAGGGCCGCGAAGAGGTCCGCGCGGGATACCGGGCGGCCTGGGGCGCGAGCCCGGCGCGGCCGAAGGAGATCCGTGACGTCGTCGTCCACGACAGCACGGACCCCGAGGTGATCACCGTCGAGCAGGTCGTCACCGGGACCGTGACCACGACCGGCCGCCCCTTCAGCTTCCCCGGCCTGCTGGTGATCCGGGTCCGCGACGGCCTGATCGTGCATGTCCGCGACTACATGGACGGACTCCGCGTCGCGCACACGATGGGCCGTCTGCCGGCTGTGGCCACCAGTCTCGGCGACGGCTCCTCCCGCTCCTAGGCAGGCTCAGCTCTCGGCCCCGCCGCCCTTCCCCCGCGGCGCGGCGGCCCGTGAACCCACCAGCAGCAGGCACAGTACGGCGATCCCGGCGACGATCCCCGTCAGGAGCAGCAACGGGTCCAGCGGCCGTACCGAGGCGACGGTGGCGGTGGAGGTGGCGGGCTGCTGGGCGGGCTGGGCCTGGGGAGCCGTCCCGGCCGGCGGCGCGGTTGTCGGTGCGGTGGGCGTCGGTGAATCCCCGCCGGGGCTCTTCGCCGCCGCCGAGGACGCGGTCGTGCGGTTCGATGCCGTCGACCGGCTCATACCGGTCCCGTTCCCACTCCCGGTGCCTGTCCCGTGGTGCTCCGATTCAGATCCCGAGCCCGAGGTGGGTTCCGTGTGGGTGTGGGAGTGCGTCGGGGCCGCCGAGGTCGCGGGGGCCGGTGCCTGGACCGTGATTCCGGCCGTCATGTTCGGATGGACGGTGCAGTAGTAGGCGTACGAACCGGCCGTCGTGAAGGTGAAGCTCCAGCTCTCGCCCTTGTCCAGCATGGGGGAGTGGATCTGGACCGGGCCCGAGGTGGTCTTCACGTCGTGCGGGGCCGTGTCCTGGTTGGTCCAGGTCACCGTGGAACCGGCGGGGACGGTCAGGGTCGCGGGGGCGAAGGCGTACCCCTGCATGGTGACCCGGTAGGTGGCCGCCGAGGCCTGTCCGGGCAGGGCCAGCAGGAGGGCGACGAGGGTCAGTACGGGGACCAGGGCCGCCCTGCGCAGCGGCCTGCCCGCCGTCCTCACGCGAACTCCGCGGCGACCAGCAGCCGCAGCCGGGTCGCCGGGCGAGGCAGCCGGCCGGGCCGGAACCCGGTCGCGCGGCGCAGGAGACGGTACGGCAGCCGGGCCGTGCCCACGACGAGCAGGCGGTCGTCGGCGCGCTCGACGACCCGGAGGCGCAGCAGGGCGGGGAAGCGGACGCCCCGCAGGATCAGGTCGCCGGTGAGCTGCAACTTCCGTCCGCCGTCCAGGAGTTCGACGGTGTCGGAGGCGAGGACGGTGGTGCCTCTGGCCCGGTCGAGGTCCCCGAACTCGAAGCGGAGCGTGGGGGATTCGGGCTCGGCGAGCAGGTCGGGGTCGGGTTCGGGCACGGTCAGGGAGGCGTCGGTGAGGGTGACGCGTCGGCGGTGGGTGGGCAACGGGCCGTACCAGGTGGTGAGTTCGACGAGCGAGCGGTCGGGGGCCACGGCGTACCGGCCGGGAAGCGGCAGTACGGCGGCGGTGGCGGTGGGCAGGGTGACGGTTGTCATCCCGGGTCTCCTTGGAAAGCGGTTCCCGAAGTGTGGCGGGGTTGTGGAGAATGGGGCAGGCGCCGGTCCGGCCGACTGAGCCTCGGCCGGACCGGCGTCCCTTTTCTCGCGGTGAGCCCTGGGGCGAGCCCTGTCAGCAGCTGCCGGTGAGGAAGTCCTCGGTGGGTGCGAGCAGGTGCTCGGCCCAGACCGTGTGCATCTTCACGTAGCTGTCGACGTCGAGCAGATCGGTGATCTGCTGCCCGAGCGACTCCTCCAGGTGTGCCGAGTTGATGTGGTTCAGCAGCACACTGAGCGTGTCGTCGAGGACCGTGCCGCCGCCTTCGAGGGCGGGCGTCAGGATCGTCTCGAGCCACACCGTGTGCAGCTTGATGTACGAGTCCAGCGCGAGCGCGTCCTGCACCTGCTGACCCGGAGACCGCTCCAGGTGCGCGGCGTTGATGTGCTGGAGGATCGGCAGCAGCACGTCCTGGACGCTGGCGCACTGCTCGTCGCCGCCGTCACCGCCCCCGGGACCGCCGGTCGTACCTCCGGTGCTGCCGCCGGTCGAGCCGCCCGTGGTGGTGCCCCCGGTGGTCGTCCCACCGGTGCTGCCGCCGCCCGAGTCCGAGCCGCCGGTCGTACCTCCGGTGGTGGTGCCGCCGGTGGAACCACCCGTCGTACCGCCGGTGGAACCACCCGTCGAGCCCCCTGTGGACCCACCCGTGGTGCCGCCCGTCGAGCCGCTGTCGGCCGCGACGACCTTCACCGACGCGACCATGTCCGGGTGGACCGCGCAGTAGTACTCGTACGTGCCGGCCGTGGTGAAGGTGTACGACCAGGAGTCGCCCTGCGCCAGCGTGCCCGAGTCGAACTTCTTCGGGCCCTTGGTGGTGGTGACCGTGTGCGGCACGCTGTCGTGGTTGGTCCAGCGCACGGTCTCGCCGACCTCGACGACCAGCTGCTTACCGTCGCCGAACTTGTTGTTCATGATGTCGACCTGTTGGTCGGGCGCCGCTGCGGCGGCCTGCCGTACCTCGGCCGCTGCGGCTGCGGGCGCCTGAGCCGCGCCCGCCGCCGTGTCCGAGGTGGTGGTGGCCGTGGTGCTGCCCGAGGCCGCCTGGAGCAGACCCAGGCTGAGCACGGCGGCGAAGGCCGCGCCGAGCCCCGCGACCAGCAGGGGCCGGTTCCCGGCGGGCGACCCGCGACGCGGTGCGCGCTCGCCGGCCCCACCGGTTTCGTCGGTGCGTTTCAAAGCAACTCCTAGATTTTCAGGGAGAGTTCACTGGCCGGGATCGGCAGTGACCAGCAGACTCGTCACGGCGAGCACGACGAGGACGAGCCCCGTCTCCGCCGCGACCGAGTAACCGAAGGGCCGCACGGTGGCGGCGTCGCCGCGCAGCAGCACGGCGAGATCGAGGCGGGTGCGCACCCACTGGCGGCTGCACTGGGCGGCCAGCAGGACACCCCCGAGCACGGCGGTCTTGACCAGCAGCAACTGCCCGTACGAGGTGTGCAGCAGGGCGTCGTACGACCCCACGACCTGCCACGCGAGCACCAGCCCGGCGACGGCGATCGCGGCGACCGAGAAGGCGGCGAGCCGCGAGTAGCCGGGCACCACCGCCGCCAGTTCGACGGGCTCGCGGCGCGGCAGCACGGCCACCGTCAGCATGACCAGCCCGCCGATCCACAGGGCCGCCCCGAGCAGATGGACGAGGTCGGCGACCGCACCCCAAGTCGGTTCGCCGCCCTCGGAGTTGTGCCCGCGCATACCGGTCGTCCGCAGCAGCCCGAGCGCCACGGCGAGGGCGCCCACCCGCCAGCCGGGCGAGCGGGAAGTGGCGGCCCCGCCCTGCAACAGCGCGCTCAGCACGACGGCCGCGAGCACCCACAACAGCCCGCGCGCGGCGAGCGCGACTCCGGCTTCGGTGGTGAGCACTTCGGTGTACGACGCCGGGCGCAGCGCGTCGCGCAGGCCGCCGAAGGAGACGTACGCGCCCTGGAGCCCGATGGCCGCGACCGTCGACAGCAGCCCGCACACCCAGGCCAGCGTGAGCAGCGCCCGCGCCCGGGCCGCCTCCGCGCCGCGCGGCCACAGCAGCGCGACGAAGGCGAGCCCGCCGACGAACACGGCCAGCGCGAGATACCCGGTCCAGCGAGCGGCGACGAGGCCCTTCCGCACCAGGGGCGAGGGGGAAGGTGCAGATGCGGCTGCGGCCTCGTCGCCGCGGTCCTGGGCGCCCGCCGTACTCGCCGTCGAACCCGCCGCCGTACTCGCCGCCGTACCGAAGGCGAAGGTGAGCCGGCCGGAGGAGGCGTGGCCGTCCTCCATGTCGACGACCGACCAGACGACGAAGAGCGTGCCGTTCGCCGGGCTGCCGGTGGCGATCCGTACGGTGTCGGCGCCGGTGTGCGGAGGGCGCGTGACCGGGAGACGGTCGCCGGCGGGGGTCATGGCGCGTACGTCGGCGAGGTCGACGGGCTCGTCGAACGTGAGGGTGAGGTGGTCGGGGGCCTTGGCGAGCTTCGCGCCGTCCTTCGGGACCGAGCGGACCAGCTCGGTGTGGGCGGCGGCGGGGGTCGCGCCGACGACCAGGCCGCAGAGGAGCGCGGCGAGGAGGAGCGGGAGGAGGCTGCGGAGGCGGGTCACGGGGTGGCCTCCGGCAGCGGGGACGCGGAGGGGGAGGACGAAGCGGAGGGAGAGCCGCCGAGCAGGGAGGAGAGAGGGGCGAGCCCGATGCACGGGGAGGCCGTCGGTTCGGGCGTCTCGTCGGCGTCCGTGCCGTTGAGGAGGCCGAACAACGGCTGGGTGATGCCGGTGAGGAGCGGTGCCACGAGCCGTACCTCGCCGTCGGCGCAGGTGGCGTCGTCGGTGGGCGGCCCGGAGTCGGACGGGGACGGGGAGGGGGAGGAAGCGGGAGGGGAGGTGGGCGTCGAGGGCGGGACGGGGGAGGTGCCGTGCCCGGTATGACCCCCGTGACCGGCGGTGCCGTCGCCGGAGCCGGTGCCCGTGTCGCCGTACACCGGCAACTCCCCGCTACCGACCGGCACTTGGCCCGTCCAGCCGCTGCCGGTGTCTCCGCCCCCGCCCATGTCCATGCCGCTGCCCGGTGCCTGGGCGCCCGAGTCGCCCGGGGCGGTGTTCGGCGGTGCCGTGGCCGCGGGGAGCGGCGACGGGGGAGCGGCGGCCTCGGCGGCGCCGGAGGCCGTGGAGGCGCCGATGCCCGACGCGTAGCCGAGCACGATCACCACCGCCCCGACGAGGGCCCCCGCGACGAACTCGTCACGGTGGTCCCTGGGCCACTCCGCCCTGCGGAACACGGGCATGGTCACACTCCCTGGCATGGTCCGGTCATTCCGGTCGGTGAATGCGGACCATTGGAGGGCGGTGCGGATTCCGCTTGGCTACGCGCCAGTTAACTGCCTGTTGCCCACCTCTCTTTCGGGGGTGTTCCCGCTGTGAGATGGGTCGAGAACGCTGTCAATACGCGCAATGCGATCGTGAAGAATCAGCGCAGACGGAACGGCAATTCCCACACATTGCTCGAATGGAATTCGAATCAGTTCTGGGGATTTCGGGGAGACGGCATATGCCGCCAGGTCGCGGGCCCGTCGCACCTTGGGCCCCGGTCGGCCGCCGGGGCTGAATCGTGCTGGGTCGCCCGGGGGCGCGCTTTATTGCGACCCTCCCGGACACGACGATCACCCCGGAATTTACCAACCGTTGGGAATTCGGCGAAGCCCGGAATTCCGTGCGACCGCGAAAAACCCGATCAGTGAACGTCATGAACGTCAGGCGGTAGGGCGCCCCATAGCCCGGTAAGTCCACCCGGCCCGTCGCCACAGCTCCGGGTCGAGGGCGTTGCGCCCGTCCAGGATCAGCCGGTGGGCCACCGCCTCGCCCAGCGCCGCCGGGTCCAGCTCGCGGAACTCGCGCCACTCGGTCAGGTGGAGTACGGCATCGGCGCCCCGTACGGCCTCCAGGGCCGTGTCGGCGTACGCGAGCGTCGGGAAGACCCTGCGTGCGTTGGCCATGCCTTTCGGGTCGTACACCGTCACCTGGCCGCCCTGGAGGTGGATCTGCCCGGCGACGTTGAGGGCCGGCGAGTCACGGACGTCGTCCGAGTCGGGCTTGAAGGTGGCGCCGAGCACCGCGACCCGCTTGCCGAGGAAGGGGCCGCCGCCCAGCGCCTGCCGGGCCAGCTCCACCATCTGGCCGCGCTGGCGCATGTTGATCGAGTCGATCTCGCGCAGGAAGGTCAGCGCCTGGTCGGCGCCCAGCTCACCGGCGCGCGCCATGAACGCCCGGATGTCCTTGGGCAGACAGCCGCCCCCGAAGCCGATCCCGGCCCGCAGGAACTTCTTGCCGATCCGGTCGTCGTACCCGATCGCCTCGGCGAGCTTGGCCACATCCCCGTCGGCGGCCTCGCAGACCTCCGCCATGGCGTTGATGAACGAGATCTTGGTGGCCAGGAAGGAGTTCGCGGAGGTCTTCACCAGCTCGGCGGTCGGGAAGTCGGTGACGACGAACGGCGTCCCCTCCTCGATCGGCGTGGCGTACACCTCGCGCAGCAGCTTCTCGGCCCGCTCGCTGCGGACGCCCACCACGAGCCGGTCGGGGTGCAGCGTGTCCTGGACGGCGAAGCCCTCGCGCAGGAACTCCGGGTTCCAGGCCAGCTCGGCGTCCGCGCCGGCGGGTGCGAGCCCGGCGATCGTCCGGGCCAGCCGGTCCGCCGAGCCGACGGGCACGGTCGACTTGCCGACGACGAGGGCGGGGGCGGTGAGATGCGGGGCCAGGGACTCGATCGCGGTATCGACGTACGACATGTCACTGGCGTACTCGCCGTGCTTCTGCGGGGTGTTCACGCAGACGAAGTGGATGTCGCCGAAGGCGGCGACCTCGGCCCAGTCCATGGTGAAGCGCAGCCGCCCGGTGGACCCCTCGATTCCGGCGACATGCTTGCGCAGCAGCTCGTCGAGCCCGGGCTCGTACATGGGGGCCTGCCCGCGCCGCAGCAGGTCGATCTTCTCCTCGACGACATCCAGCGCCAGCACCTCGAAGCCGAGTTCGGCCATGGCGGCGGCGTGGGTGGCGCCGAGATAGCCGGTGCCGATCACGGTGATCTTGAGAGCCATGGCTCGCTCCTGGAGTGTGGGCGGGACGTGCGGCACATGTCGAACGTGCGATGGACGAGCATAGTCGGGGCGTTTCGAGGCCCCTCACCGGGCAGATTTCCCCCGTGTTCTCCCCCTGTCGCCAAGCTCACGTATCACTCACGTGGACAGACCCCTAAAATTTGGTTACCGAGCGTGTTACTTAACGGTAGTTAGCGTCAGTCATACAGTTGCAGCGTCTTTGGAGCGTGAGAGACCTTGGCCGGATCGGCTGATTTCGACCTGTACCGCCCGTCCGAGGAGCACGACATGCTCCGCGACGCGATCCGCTCCCTGGCCGAGGCGAAGATCTTGCCGTACGCCGCGGC